>JAITQR010000055.1 GCA_031288815.1 Treponema sp. | reverse complement strand
GTCAAAGGCTTCCCCCGCCATTTTATTCGCCATAGAAAAAACCTGTTCCACCACCGTTTCGGGGTTTTCCGTCATCCTGCATTGGGCGTGCATTTTGAGAAAATCGTAAACGGAAAGATCGATGACAAAGTTCATGTTTTGAGAAAGCTGGGCGACAATTTTGTTCTTCACGCTCCCTTCGCCGCTTTGCCGTCTCCCGTCTATGAGGATCGTCCGCCCCGTAGGGGTATCCCCCGCGGCGCCCCATTCAATGTCCGCCAGGAGCCGGCTTTTGCCGCTGCCCGTGGCGCCTACCAGGGCAACCACGTTCCCCCGTTTAATCGTGATTCTTTCGAATTCCTCCCGCCGGCCGTTTTTATCCAGCCCCGGCAGGATGCTGATCTCCTCGATTTCGCTCCGGGTTTCGCCTAGAAAATCCGCCATGTCCCGGATATAGTCCCGGAAGCGCCGGGCGAACTCCGGGGCGTCGCAGCCGTTGTTTTGAAAAAAAGCCCTTGTCTGGCCCCGCAGGTTTTCCTCAAAGGAAGAGCGGGGATCCAGGGTAAAGCCGTTTTCCCTCAGCCAATCCTGGGCGAAGGGGTATTGGTCCAGAACTTTGGACATGGGCCAGGCGTTTATATCTTCCATGATGCCTCTGCTATTCAATTTTCCGTACATTTCCTATCTGGTATTCCCTGCCTATCCGGGTTTCCCCCAGACAGTAGGAACAGAGGGCCATGGGCATGGGGAAACGCAGTTTGCTCTCTACCAGGTTGGTGTCCGCCGCCATTTTGACGATCCGGGAGTACAATTCGTAGGTTCCCTGCCCATTAAGCCCGTTGACGGGGAAGATCTCCGCCCGGGGGTTTACGTAGCGTACCCGCATGGCAAAGACCTCCCTTTCCGCCTGGGAGACGATGTCGCTTTTGGTAATCACCACCAGATCCGCCATCTTGAGCATGGGGCCTATCTTCACCGGCGTGTGTACCCCGCTGAGCTGATCCACCACGCAGATAGCCGGAATATCCCTGATATGGGGGGAACAGCGGTTGCAGAGCCCCGCGCTTTCGGTAAAGAGATAGTCGAAGCCCATGGCCTTGCCCCAGGAAAAGGCCTCCTCAATGTTGGTGACAAAATAGTGATCCGGGCAGAGTTCGGCGGAAAGGCCCTTTTTAACGGGGATGCCGAAGTGGCGGTATATTTTTTCATCCTCCGTGGAAAGGCAGTCGAATTTTACCACCCCGGTCTTTTTCCCCGCCCCGATAAGATGATTTATAAGCTTGGTCAATACGGTGGTTTTGCCGCAGGACGGCGGCCCCGCCAGGGTGACGAGTTTCATCCTTCCCCGCCCAGAAAGAGGGCTTTTGCCCGGGCTATGATCCGCAGCAGATCGTTTTGGTAGATATAATCCCAGCCCAGCCAGCGCAGCTTTCCCGGCAGCCCGTTGGATACCCCGGGATGGGAGGAGGGAAAGAGGCCCTGGCTGACAAAGATCCTGCCGCACTCTTCCCCGCATAAAAATTCCGCCACCCGCCGCTCATTTTCACCGGCGTCCTTTTTCCGGCTGATAAAAACGGGGATGATCGGCGCCCCCTCCCCGGGCCATATCATCTCGTGACCGGGCTCCCTTATTTTGATTGTCCCAAAAATGTAAGGAAGTATGTACACCGAAGGCTCCTGGTCAATAGCCCCGGCCTTGATCATCTGGGAGGGATGTACTCCGCAGACCGACCGCTCTTTGAGGGCGGCGATCCCCTCCTCGCCGAACTGCTGGTAGACATAGGCAAGAAAAACGCCGTCCAGCAGGTGGCCGTCATCGGCGTAACAGATACGGTAATTCCCGAATAGCAGGCTTTCCCAGGATCGGGGAGGCGCTTCCCTCCCCAGGCGGGAGGTATCCGCCACAAAAACCAGGGGTACCCCGGTGAGGAAGCGGAAGATCCCCCGGGGATCTTCAAACGCTTCAAAATCCCCGTTGAGCCCCCCGGCGCGGGGAGCGGCGTACTCCTCCGTCACCACGGCGTTTTGTACCATCCCCTCAATCCCGGCGCCTACCAGTACCGGCGGTTTGGCGATCCCCGTTAGATCGTCGATCCACTCCCTGCCGAATTCCACCAGGGCTATGTTGTACTTGCAGGGAAGCCTGTTTTCGGCCAGGAAGGCATCCAGGAGATTCTGTACCGGAAGCTGTACCACGCAGGGTATCCGGGCCCAGAGCTGACATTCCCCGGGCTCCGCCCCCTGGTGTAACACCTGTTTCTGTTCCCCGATAAATTCATCAAGCTCCCGTAAAAATATTTCCTCATCGATCCGCTTGAACCGGAGCATGTTTTTTAAGCTTAGCTGGGAGGCCATTTTGTGTTCCGGATTGCGGGGGAGTTTTTTTATCGAAAAAAATTCCCGCGCCTCCGGCAGCTCGGTGAGTATCCGGGCGACGCTTTCATTGACATTAAGCATGATATACCTCATGGATTCCGCGATAATTAGATTGGGCTAACAATTATTCAGATTAGCACGGGAATTCCGGGGGTGTCAACGTTCCTCTTGATATATCGGGGGAAAAAGGCTTTTATCATCCCATGAAACGGTACTTACCCCTCCTGGCAAATCTTACGGCGGAATTGCTCTTTGGCTTCTCTTATTTTTTTATGCATACCGGCATGGAGGCCATAGGAAAGAACGCCTTTCATTTTCTTTCGTTCCGCTACACTCTGGGCTTCGCGGTTCTGGCGGGAATGGTCTTATCCGGCTTCAGAAAGATAAATTTTAAAGGCCGGCCGCTTATCCTGGTCGCCCTCTGCGGCGTTTTGAACCCCATCGTCAACCAGTTCGCCTCCACTATGGCTACGGTCAACGCCCCCACTTCCCTTATCGCCCTGTACAACGCGGCGGTACCGGTACTTATCCTGATCCTCTCGATCCTCCTTAACAAAGAATACCCCACCCGCCGCCAAGTGTGTTTTGTGCTGCTTATCGTGGCGGGCCTTGTTGTCGCCTCCCGTGCGAAGGTTTCCCGGGAGGAGCTTACCCTGTACGGCGCTATTTTTATCGCCATCAGCGTACTGGTTTTGGCTTTCCACCGGATTGTGATGCGCCGGATATCGGTCTACTTTTCCCCTTTTGAAATTGTCTATTTTAATACCGGTTTCGGCGCCCTGGTGTTCAGCATAGCGGGATTCGGGGGGCATATATGGTCGGGGGCCGCCGTAAGCCGGTATTTTACCGTGTTGAGTGACCCGCGCCTCGCGGCGGCGGTTCTTTACATGGGGATCTGTTCCTGCGTGTTCGCTTTTCTCCTGATGACCTATGCGTCGGCGAACCTGCCTATAGCGGTCTTTTCGTCCACCAGTAATTTTGGCACGGTGGTGAGTATTTCCGCGGGAGTCTTGATCCTCCATGAGAATTTCAGGGTTCTGCATATCGTCGCCCTGGTCATTATTATGACCGGGATCATCGGCATGAGCCTTTCCTATGACAAAAGAGCGGATAACACCTACCGGGCGGCGCGGGGAAAAAAGCCCAAGTACCGCCCACGCTAGCGGCGGAACGGTATAACGCGGTTTTTCATTCACCGCCCCGGTCGGCTTGACACTGCTTTCGGCTTCGCGTAAAAATAGAAATCAAAGTTAGATCCATATAACTAAGGCTGTGTCATGTTTGATTTATTTGTTCGGGGAGGCTGGGTCATGTATCCCCTGCTGGCCTTCTCGGTGCTTGCCCTGGGAGTAATCCTGGAACGGGGGTTTTATTTTTTGAAAAGCCGCCAGCGGCTGGACTTTTTCCTCGAAACCTTTACGAAGGGCAGGGGGGATGAAAAGGGAAAAACAAGCCCCAGGGGGCCGGAAAAAGCGGAGGCGCTTCGGGAATTCCGGGAAAAAGTCGCGGGGCAAGACGGGAAGGGCTACCTTTCCCAAATGGCCGCCGCTTACCTGGAAAGCGCCGGGGATGAACCGGCGGAGGCGGCGGAAAAGATCTTTGTCGCCGGGTCCGAAATTATCCGGGAAGGGGAAAAACGCCTTGGGGTACTGGCCTCGGTCGCCCATCTGGCCCCCCTTTTGGGGCTTTTCGGGACAGTCCTGGGGATGATCGAGGTGTTCCGCAAGCTGGAATCCATAGGCGGCCGGGCGGACGTGAGCCTCCTTTCCGGGGGCATCTGGGTCGCCCTCTTGACCACGGCCTTCGGTCTCCTCATCGCCATTCCCGCCCTGATGGCCCACCACTATTTTTCCGGCATTGTCACCGGCCGGTCCGAGGACATACAGTTCCTGGTTTCCCGCCTCAATGTCTTGACCGGCAGGGGAGGCCGCGAGCCGAACGGGAATTCCTGGGAGATCCCGGCCGCCGCGAAACCCTCAAACCCCGGAGCGGATGTGTATGAAACCGTTTCTATGCCGTAAGCCGCAAAATCTGGGGATCGACATTACCCCCCTTATGGATATTGTGTTCCAACTGCTGCTCTTTTTTATTCTTACCTCGGCGCTGATCCAGCCCGCCCTTTCCCTGGATCTGCCCGGTTCCGGCCGGGAACATGAAAAACCCGAGGCGGATCTGCTTATCTCCCTTGACCGGGAAGGCCGCCTGTTTCTGAACCACCGCGATACCCCCCTTGATCCGGGAGAACTGGAAGGGATCCTGCGCGATTTCGCGGCGGAAAAACCGGAAGCCTCCCTGGTTATCCGGGGCGACAGGAAGGTTCCCTACGGTAATTTTTTTGAGGTCATCGACACGGCCCGGAGCGCGGGCGTTAAAACGGTAAGCCTTGCCTATGAAGAACAGGAACCCTAATCTCCTGCCCTTTCTTATCCTCTTTTCCGCGCTTGCCCACGGCGCGGTCTTGTACCTTCCCGCCCCCTATCCCCAAAAACCGGAAGCGTCTCCAGGGGAAGAGCGGCTTGTCATGGTAAAGCTCCGGCCCCCGGCGCCGCCGCCCGAAGCGCCCCCGGTTCCCGCGCCGCCTGAGCCATCCCCCGCGAGGCCCCCACGGCCCGAGCCGCCTCCGTCGCCACCGCGGCCACCGCCCGAACCGGCCCCAGTGGAACTCCCGCCGGAATTTCCGCCTGAGGTTCCGCCCCCTCAGGCGGCGGAGGCGGTGGAATACGGCCCCCAAAATTCCGCCTTCCTTCCGGTTGAGGAAGGGCCGGCCTCCCCGGTTCCGCCGGAAGAGCCGTACCGTCCTCCCGGGCCGGTCCGGGAGGAGATCCTGTCCCGTTACGCCGGGCTTATCCGTTCCCTCATCGACCGGGAGAAAAGCTATCCCTACCAGTCCCGGCGGCAGGAACAGGAGGGGACGGTGGAGATCCGCTTTACCCTTTCCCGGCAAGGATCGCTGGTGGGGGAACCGGCGCTGGAAAAGAAATCCCGGTACGAGCGGCTCAACGCCTCCGCCCTGGCGGCGGTAAGAAACGCCGCCCCCTATCCTCCCTTCCCCGGGGAGATCGGGGAGGAGGAGATGAGCTTCCAGGTGACGGTGGCCTTTTCCCTTAAGTAGAGTGGTTCAGAAACTGAAGTTTCTGAACCACAACCTCTAATGAACCGGGGCGGTTTTCCCTGTCCCGCCGCGCGCCGTTACGGTAAAAAACTACCGCCTTTGAAACCGGCTTAAGGCGCGTATTCCCTGATAATCCCGTAGAGTTCCATAAGGCTTTCCACGATCCGGGGGGAAGTACGCATAAACAGGGAGGAGGGTACGATGCTGATGTTCCCCTCGATTCCCGCCCGGGTTTTCCCGATCACCGAATCGGCGCTTAAAATGTCTTCCGGCTTTGAAATCGCCATGGCCCCGAAAAGAAAATCGGGGTTTTGGGCCAGGATATACTCCGGGGAGAGGATCGGCTGGGCCGCGTTTAATCCCCCGGCGATATTCTCCACCCCCAGGATGCTAAAAATTTCCCCCGGCAGAGACCGGGCGGTAAAGGCCATGATCGGGTTGGCGGAGTAGAGGAAGGCCCCCTTTACGGTAAGGGGCCTGCTTTTCAATTCCGCCTTCAGGGAATCCAGTTGGGCTTGTTTTTCATCTACCAGGGCCCGGGCTTCCGCCTCTTTTCCGGTCAGCCTCCCCAAAAGGAGGGTTCCGTTGAAGATATCCGCCAGGGAATCGGCGTTGTGGATGAGTACCCTGTAGCCCCGGGAGGCAAGATCCGCCATAAGCGCGGCGTTCATGCCGTTCCCGATGACCAGATCCGGCGCAAGGGCGACAATCGCCTCAAGATTCGGCCGCGCCGTGTTCCCGATACTGGGGAGCAGGACGGTTTTTTCTTCCGGCCATATCGGGTCCCGGCCGGAACTGACCGCCGCGATGGCGGATTCGGCGCCTATCATGTAGAGAACCTCCACCGCCCCGGGAGAAATGACAACCATCCGCCGGTACTCCGCCAGGGGCGCCTTGTTGCCCGCCCCGTCAACGATAGAGACGCCGCCGCCTTCCCCGGTAAGCCGCCAGTAAAGGCCGGGGGCCTCCCCGGAAGCGGGATCTTCCGCTGCATGTCCGCCCGCTTCCCCCGCCGCCCTTCCGGCGGGGTTTTCCGGAACCGCCGCGTCTTTCCGTCCCGCCGCGGCCAGACCGCCTCCTTCCGGAAACAGTAAAATTAGCGCCAGCAGTATTCCTGTCGCGAAGGGGCCCGGGAAGGGCCGGTAAAATTTTCCCTTCCCGCCCGAAGCGTCTTTAGTTTTTCTACCCATTCACCGTTTCTCCTTTTTTCGCCTCGATGGCGGTCTTGAGGATCTCTACCGCGATGTTGTTTCCCCAGAACACCCCGTCGGGGCTCAGGGACCAGGCGGGGCTTTGAGGAAGGGGGACCAAAAAGCCCCGGCCGCTTAGTTCCTCTATCTTTTCCGCAATCGCCTTTTCCACCGCCGGCCCAAGAAAGCGGGCCATCGCGGCGGGGTCGTACAAACCAAACTGAAATTCCCCCAGCAGCCGGTAGTAGCGATCGTACTCTTCGTTTCCGGGGGACACGAAACGCCTGCCCGGCGACATGGAATAGATCCGAAACCCCGCGAGTCTTCCCCCCGCGCCGGAACCGATGGGAACAAGGTCGCCGTTTTCGTATTGAATACGGATGTACCGGTAGGCGTCTTCGCCGGGCCGGGCAAGCTTGGAAAGTTCCAGCAGGGTAAAGCCCGATTCGGTAAGCCGCCTGTAAAAAAGGTTGTGCCGTTCCCGGTCCCATTCAATATCCCGGTTGAATCGGGTTTCCCCCTCCTTGATGGATTTGGCCAGGGCCGAACCCTGGTGGATCATCAGGGAATAGAAACTTACGCTGTTTACGCCCGAGGAAATACAGATCTCCGCGTCCCGGTTTATTTCTTCCATGCTTTGATCGGGATAGCTGTAGATGATATCGATCCCCAGGGTTCCCTTAAAGGCTTCCCGGAGAGCGCGGAGATCCTCCAGGGCCCTTTCTCCCGAGTATGTCCGGCCCAGGATCTTTCTGCCCCGGTCTGAAAAGGTCTGAATCCCGATGCTGAAACGGTTTACCCCCAGCGCCTCCAGGGCGGCGGCCTTTTTCGCCCCCAGGTTATGCTGGGTCGATTCAAGGGTGATTTCGCAGTCCTCCGCCAGGGGGATATGCTGACGCAGGGCCTCCAGTATCCGGGCCAGTTGATCCGCGCCAAGTACCGTGGGGGTACCGCCCCCGAAGTACACCGCGTTAAAAGGCTGTTCCCGGATGTACGGATAAGCGCCGTAGGCTTTCAGTTCGCCGGCTATATACGCGGCGTAGGCGTCCAGATCGGCGCCTTTCCGTTCCGTCCGGTTCAGGTTACAAAAACTGCATATCCTGTCGCAGTGGGGCACGTGGATATAGATGCCCCGGATTTTACCGGAAGGGGATTCCCGCAGCCTGGCCTCCACCGCGGACCAGCTTTTCATCTGGAGAAGCCGCCGCAAATGCCCGCCGGGTTTTCCCAGCAGGGTCTCCAGGCTGTGTTCCGCGTCGTGGTGGGATCGGAACCGTTCAGTAAACACGGGCTGTCTCCTTTTGCCGTTTTTCCCCGGCATCCGGGGAAACCGCCCGCCGGGGCAGCACGAAGGGCCTGCCGTATTCGTCAGTTTTAACCACCGCCCGGATACCGTAGATCTCTTCCACCACTTCCTCGGTAAGGATCTCCCGGGGGATTCCCTGGTAGCGCAGGCGGCCGTTCTTGAGGAGCACGATCCGGTCGCAGTACTGGGACGCCAGGTTCAAATCGTGGAGTACCGCCACAATGGTTTTCCCTTCCCGGTCCGCCTTCTTCCGCATCAGCTCCATAATTTCCACGCTGTGGTTAAGGTCGAGCCCCGACGTGGCCTCGTCCAGGAGCAGAATGTCCCCTTCCTGTACCAGGCAGCGGCAGATGATCACCTTTTGCATTTCACCTCCCGAAAGGCTCATCACGTCCCGCTCCGCCATGCCGGCGATCCCCAGGGCGCCCAGGGTTTCCTCGACTTTCCGCCGATCCGCTTTTCCGTAGCCGGCCCAGCGATCCCGGATATGGGGCAGTCTTCCCATAAGCACCACATCCCGTACCGAAAGGGAGGCGGGAGGCCGTGAGTTCTGGGGCACAAAGGCGAGGCGTTTCGACCGTTCCGCCCGGGTAGGAACGGTATCGCTCCCGGAAAAAACGATCCGTCCCCGGGAGGGTTTAAGGTAGCCCAGCAGGTTTTTCAGAAAGGTTGACTTTCCCGATCCGTTGGGGCCCAGGAAACCCAGGAATTCCCCTCCCTTGAGGGAAAGGGAAATGTCGTTCAGAATCATCCGCTCGCGGTAGGCGAAATCGATATTTTCAGCCTTAAGATCCATAGGCCCGTCCTTTCCCGTTCATCACGGCGAGGAATAAAAAGAAAGGGGCGCCGAAAAAAGCGGTGATAACCCCGATAGGAATTTCGATGGGGGAAAGCAAGGTCCGGGCCAGGGTGTCGGCAAAAAGGAGAAACACCCCGCCGGTGTAGGCGGCCAGGGGAAGCAGGCGGCCGTGCTTGTTGCCGATACAGAGCCTTACGGCGTGGGGAACGATAAGCCCCACAAAACCTATCATCCCGGTAAAGGCAACCGAGAAGGCGGCGATTAGGCTAACCACCAGGAGAAGCCGGCGTTTCAGCCTGCCCACGTGGATCCCCAGTGAATGGGCTTCCTCGTCCCCCAGAAGCAGGGCGTCCAGGTCGTGGCGGTAGTAGAGAAAGTACAGCATGGCCAGGAAGAGGGGGATTACCAGAAGACCCACCCGGACCCAGGAAGCGGAACCCAGATAGCCCATAGTCCAGACCATGACCCGGTAGGAATCCTGTCCCGCCATGTACATGAAGAAGGAGGTAAAGGCCCCCAGGAAGGCGGAGACCGCCACGCCGATGATAAGAAGCGCCGCCGTATCGGTTTTGCCCCGCTTTCCCGAAAGGCGGAAGATGAGGAAGGCGGTTCCCATGGAAGTGAGGAAGGCGAAAAGCCCGTACCAAATATCCGGCAGTTTCAGGATAAAGGCCAAGGCCGCCCCGGCCACCGCGCCGGAACTGATACCGATGATGTAGGGATCCGCCAGGGGGTTGCGGAACACGGCCTGGGAAATGGTTCCCCCGGCGGAGAGCATCATCCCCACCAGAATGGCCATCATGATCCGGGGCAGCCGTATCCCCGTTACTATTTTCGCCGCGGGACTGTCCCGGTTCCCTCCCAAAAGAATGGAGAGGATTTCCCCCGGCGGAATATCCACGCTCCCGGTGGAAAGGCTGTACAGAAAGAGGATAAAAAGTAATAACGATACGGCGACAAGCAGCAGGGCGGCGCGGCTCTTCACTGTCCCGTCTCCGAAGCGGCCGCGGGACTTTCGATCATGTTCCGGCACGCCGCTACCGCCGCCGCGATATCCGCCTCGTCGGGATGCTTCGCCGCTTCCTCGTGGCGCTTCCGCCGTTCCTCGTTCATGGCGTGGGGGTGATCCGGGGGGAGGCTTTTGAATCGCTCCGTCAGGGCGGGATCGATTTTCCCCTGGCAGAGAAAGGAGCCCAGGCAGGTATTTTTTTCCGCCGCCAGGGCCTCGGTCTTTTTTGCCAGCTCCCGGGCGTGGTTTGAACCGGGATCCGCGCCCAGGGTGCCAAACAGGCCGATCCTTTGGCCCTCAAGACCGCGAAGGTATTCCAGCGTTTTTTGATCCGCCGTCCCCCTATCCGCCCAGAACCCGGCCAATACCCAGGGCGCTCCCGCCGCGCCGGGTTTTTCCTCCACCGCCGCTATCCGCGCCGGAACGCCTCCCTCCAGGAGCCCCCGGTAAATACCCTGGGCCAGCTTTTTGGTGTTCCCGGTTTTACTTGAGTAGACGATAAGCCCTTCTTCGGCCGCAGCGTTCCCGCCCGTGTTCCCCATGTTCCGCCTCCCCGCCAATTGTTATATAAGACTAATATAGTTATATTAGAGTAACATAGATCGGATTAAAAATCCTTGTCAAGCGCGGGGATAAATATTAGAAATGCCGCTATTTCGTGCCTGTCCATTAATGCAGACACGTTGCGGGCAGACACTATTTCGACGGCTTAGCGCCAACGGCCCGCCGGCTTTTTAGAAATCAAGGAGCTGGAGTTCGTCCAGGCGTCCCTGCACCGCCACGGCTTCCTCAAGGATAGCCAGATTCTCCCGGGCGGGAACGAACCGGGGGTTCAGTTTTAACGCTTCCCCCCAGTTATACCGGGCCAGGGTGTAATCCCCCTCGGCGTAGGCGTCCAGCCCTTCCAGATAGAGCCGGTCTACCTCCGCGGCTAACCGGGCTCTGCCCTGATCCCCCAGATCCAGCCGCACTCCCAGGCTTACCCGGTTGAGGGGCCGTAGCCGGGTCAGCGGGTCCATAACGTAATTTACGTCCAGGGAGATCTTTTTAAGGCTCAGCGCGCTTCCCAGGATCAGGTGGGAATTTCCCGGTTTTGCCATAAGCCCTCCCCGCATGGAGAGAAAATTAGTCACCTCCACGGACAGGGCGGCGGCCCACCAGGGTTTCTCGGAAAGCCCGAGATCCGTCGTGTTGAAGGGAAGGGAGAAATCCAGGGAGAGGAGGACGGGCCGCAGGGGTTTGTAAGACAGGGCGGCCACTACCGAAGAGGGCAGGGCATCCCCCAGGGAAGGGGGGCCCAGGTTCCGGATTACCAGGGCCGCCGAGCCGTTCCGTTCCCGGCTGTGGTAGAATTTCAGAACGTTGAAGCGGGTAAGGGCCCCCAGATCCGCCATGGCCATCCCGGCGGACCGATCCCATCCGGAGCCGGACATGACCAGGCCGCTCTGTTTGTCCCCGTGGTCCGGTACGAAACGGAAGGCTCCCTTGATGTTGGCCCCCAGGGAAAGGCCGGAGAAATAGTAGCCGGAAAAAAAATTGTACGATACGTTCAAGGCCGCCTCGGCTTCGGAGTAGTACCCCTTGGAGGACCGTTCCCCGTAGAGGTTGGATTCGGTAAAGGGGGTGTAGAACCACTTTCCCATAGCACCAAAGCCCAGGTTCTTTAGCCTTGTGGTGTAAACCAGGCCCTCGATTTTGGCGTCTCCTATCCAGTTGTTGTGGTAAAAGGCCAGTTCCGACCGGGAAAGCGTGGAAGAGCCCGCGGGATTAAATTCGACAAAGGAAGCGTCGTCGGCCACCGCGGCAAAAGCGGAGGCCATGCCTTCGGCCCTGCCGCCTATGGGAATATTCAGTATCGGAAAGGCGGTAAGCCCCGCGTTATC
>JAITQR010000043.1 GCA_031288815.1 Treponema sp. | reverse complement strand
AGGTTACTTGGAAGATGTCGAATGATGATATAGAGGTGTTCTTCCGTTTCTCAAGCGAATACCTCCAAAAATGGTAGGCAAACCCTTCCAGCCTGTTCTTCTCAAACAGTGTTTTAAGTATCACCTCCTTTCCGTATATGCGTCTCCTTTCCCTCCTTTTCCCGTTCCCCCTCTCCCGTTCCCGGTAAGCGAAATTGAAACAGGGTGATGTTTTCTCATTTTGGCCGGGCCTTGACAGATCGTTATAAACGGGTTTATTTTAAAAACATAGTTTTAATATTTGATAATACCGGATAAACAATTAATATAAGGAGAAAACGGCTATGGAAAAGTGGTATGAAAAGGTTCGCCGTTACGGGCAGACCAATCTGACGGAAATTGATCCCCAGGTCTGCGATTTGAATTTCTGGAAAGATTACTGGAAAAAGACCGATACCCAGGCGATCATCGTAAACGCTGGAGGTATCGTCGCTTACTACCCTACGAAGTTCAAGAACCATTACCGGGCGGAGAAGCTGGGAAACCGGGATCTGTTCGGCGAATTCGTGAAGGCCGGCAGGGAGATGGGCCTTGCGATCCTTGCGCGCATGGATATCAACCGAGCCGTCAAGGCCTTTTATGACCAGCGGCCGGACTGGTTTACCCGAAAAAAGGATGGTTCCCCCTATGTCACCCAGGGGCGCTATTTAAGCTGCGTTTCAAGCGGTTATTACACCGAGTTTGTTCCCGATGTGCTTAAGGAAATAATAGAACTTTATCACCCCGACGGGTTCACCGATAACAGCTGGACCGGTATATCAAAAACGTCAATATGTTATTGCGAAAACTGCAAGAAAAGTTTCAGGGAGCATTCCGGGGAGGATCTTCCGGAACAGGCGGACTATTCGAACCCGGTTTACCGCAAATGGATAATCTGGAGTCATTCCCAGCGCGTAAAAAACTGGGATCTGTTCAACAAAATTGTTAAAGAATACGGCGGCGAGGACTGCCTCTGGATGGGTATGATCAACGCCAATTTCGCCAACCGGTCGGGCTTCTGCGATCTCGCCGAAGTGGGCAAGCGGTCAAAACTCATCATGCTGGATCAGCAAAGCAGGGACGGCAACGGGTTTGAACAGAACAGCCTTAACGGACTGCTTTTGCATCAGCTTTCGGGGTGGGATGCGGTTATCGCCGAAAGTATGGCGACCTATACCCGGGGCAGTCAGGCTTACCGCCGGGGCGCCGCCACACTCCTGGAAACCAAGCTGTGGATGCTCGAAGGCATAGCGGGAGGTATAAGCCCCTGGTGGCACATCATCGGTGGCGCCCAGGAAGACAGGCGTATCTTTAACCGCCCCCTCGCGATCTTTGATTGGCATAAAAAATACGAAAAGTATTTCTACAACAGAAAACCCGTCGCCAATGTGGGGGTCGTCTGGAGTCAGCGGAACGCGGAATTCTTCGGCGCCCAGTATCCGGCGGAACGGGCCGAGCAGTCCTTCAGGGGCGTTATAATGGCCCTGACCAGAAAGGGTATTCCCTTTGTCCCCATTAATGCGGCGGATATCGCCGAACAGGCAAAGGGCATGGATCTGCTGATACTGCCGGAACTGGCCGTGCTGAACGATAAAGATAAAAAGGCTATAGAAGACTATGCCCGGGAGGGCGGGAATATTTTTGCCATCGGCGCCGCCGGCGTCATGAACGAAGACGGAAGTGTCCGCCCGAATTCGGCCCTGGAGGACCTTTTGGGCGTCCGATTCGACAGCGTTAATATCAACGACGATCGGCAGGAGTCAAGCTGGGAGATCCCTGTTATGCATACCTACCTGCGAATGGTCCGGGAAAACCATGCTGTTTTCAAAAGCTTTGAGGAAACAGTGGTGCTGCCCATGGGAGGTATCCGGAAAAACGTGGCGGCCCTGGAAGGTACCGAGGTGCTCGCGACCCTTGTCCCCGCCTTCCCCATGTATCCGCCGGAATTTGTCTGGACCGATACGCCGGAAACAGATCTTCCGGTTATCACCGAACACGGTCTGCTGGGCGGCGGTAAAGCCATATATGCCGCCTGGAACCTTGACAGCCTCTACGGTAAATCCGCCCACCCGGATCACGGAGACCTTCTGGGAAACATTTTTACATATCTTTTGGGAAACAGGATTCCGGTACAGGTTGAATCCGATGCCTACCTGGATTTCAAAGTCTACCGCCAAGAGAAACGGATCATCATCCATCTTGTTAACGGAAACAACACGGGTTTTTCACAAGGCTATGCCGAAAAAACCATTCCTGTAGGGCCGGTAAAAATCAGCGTCAATCTGCCGGGAGATTTTACTTTCGCCAGGGCCACCGAGGACGGGTCGGAGATCGAGTTTTCCCGGCATTCCGGCGGCATTACCCTGAAGCTTGCCCGGCTGGGACTTCACCAGCTCATTATTCTTGAATGAATAGGCGGTTACCATGGACAATGCGTGGATTAAAGAGCGGAACTGCGGGATTCACATGACCATACGCGATGTGGACTGCGCGGGTTTTGACGCGGAAAGGATGGCCCGGGACTTCCATGACCTGGGGGTGAATTTTTTCAGTTTTTTTGCCGGGGGATATATAACCACCTATCCCTCCAAGCTGCCCGAGTCGCGGATCAGTCCCTGGCTGGGGGGGCGCGATCTGGTACGGGAGATTACCGAAGCCGCCCACCGCTACGGCATCAAGGCGGCGGCCATGGTTGACTTAAGCGTCCTGGCCCCGGAAGTGGTGGAAAGGCATCCCGATTGGGTCATGGTGGATCGCCAGGGGAATCCCTTGGAGTACAACGCCGACGCGGGGGTTTACGCCGCCTGTATCATGGGGAATTACGGCCGGGATTACGGTTTGGCCATGACCAGGGAAATCGTGGAAAATTACGAAGTGGACGCCTTGAAATTCGGCGGCGGAAGCTACGGTTTTGATTCCCGGATCTGCTATTGCGAAAGGTGCCGGGAAAGCTTCAAAAAGGAATGCGGTCTGGATCTGCCGGCGGAACGGAACTGGAAAGATCCGGTTTTTCAGCGCTACCACGAATGGAAAACGGAAAAGATCAGCGCCACGGTGATCATGCTTCGGGATACGGTACGGTCGGTAAAACCCGATATGCCGGTAATGGGCAATGCCTTCGTCTTTGGGCCCCTGGATATGGAACGGATCGCGGTGAACCAGGAAATGGTGCAGCTTGAGGCCCAGGGAAGGATCTCCTTCAACGAAGACGGGGCCGGCGGCTTGCTTCCCATTACCTACACGGCGGAAGCGGCCTCGTATATGACCAATGTAACCGGGACTCCCACCTGGCTGGTGGTTTCCTACTTTGTCCATTCCCCCTGGAGGCGCTCGGCCTTTTCCCGGGCGGAACAGAAAGTCTATATGGCCCAGATAATGGCTCACGGCGCTTCGCCCATGGTGAACCTTTCCGGCGGCCCTCCCGCGGCGCACGAGGATCGGCGGGGCTTCGCCGCTCCCCGGGAAATCTGGTGTTTTCTGCGGGATCACCGGGAGTATTATACGGCTGACCGTTCCGGGGCTCTTGTGGCTCTGGTTTATTCGGAGCGTACGGTAGCCTATTACGGGCAGGATGATCCGGTGAAAAACTACATCAGCTCTTTCCGGGGTTTTGAGCGGGCCCTTTGGGAACGGCATATTCCCTTTGACATTATCTCCTCCAATTCCCTGTTTAACGGCCGTCTGGAAAAATACCGGGTGCTGGTACTGGCGAATTTCGCCTGCATGCGGGAAAACGAGGCCCAGGCGATTCGGGATTTTCTGTCCCGGGGCGGCGGCGTGATCGGCGATTTTGAAAGCTCCCTGTACGACGAATACGGCAGGCGGCGGGAAAATTTCCTTCTGGGGGATTGCTTCGCGGTTTCTTACCAGGATACCGCCCATGTCTTTGGCGAACAAAAAAAGAACAAACAGAACTATTTGAAGATAGTCTCCCGTCCCTCCATGCTGGAAGGGCTGGAAGAAACGGAGCTTATTCTTGCCGCGGGAAGCTACTGTAAGGTTAGGGCGTCCCATGGGGCCGAAGTGAGCCTGATACTGGGCGCGCCCTTCATCATGCTTCCCGAGGGGATATCCCGCCAAACCGATCCGGACATAGGCGACCCCATGCTGGTAAGCCGCGTCCATGGCGGCGGCGGCCGGACGGTCTACTTTCCGGGACAGCCCGGCAAGATCCACAACACCATGGGGCTGGAAGAATATTCCCTGCTGATTTCCGGGGCGGTAAAATGGGCCCTTAAAGAAAAGTACCCCTACCGCTGCCACGCCCCCACATCGGTCATGATGTCCGTGCGTACTCAAAA
>JAITQR010000015.1 GCA_031288815.1 Treponema sp. | reverse complement strand
ATGGGAGGCCGGATCTCAAATTTGTTGCGTTCGTAATATTGCCGGGCCTTTTCAAAATAATGGACATAATCGTAGTCCCGGGTATAGGAGCAGGTGTTCATACCGATAAAGCCCAAATTATTGTAACAGCCCGTCAAGGTACGGTACACCGAGGGGGAGGGAGGGCCGGCTTCCAGTTTGCCGATAACCGCCAACAGTTCCTCCCGGGACCTGTCAAACATTTCCAGGATCAGGTAAAGCCCGGTACGCAGCACCTGGGCGTGGGCAATTTGGTCGTATATTTCCGCCGGCGCCCGTTCCATGATTTCCAGCAGCGTTCGGGCGGTCCGGTTCGGCAGGATTGAAGGCATGGTTACGACTACGCCGATAAGCCGGGCATAGTCCTCCGCCTTTTCGTAATAGATGATGGCGTCCATCTTCTGGTTGTGGGCCGCGCACCAGGCGGCGGTCTTGTGCCACAGATCCTTTTTATCGTATTCCGTCAGTTCGTCCTGCCTGCCCCTGAGGTAGTCGAGGAAAAGATGGTGAATGTGGTAGGTGTTGAGGTAGGCGTCGAAGCGGATAAAAGAATCCAGCTCCTTTATCCGCTCTATAAGCGCCGGGTCCCCCGCCAGTTCCTCCAGCAGATCCGGATCCAGGTGCTCGATCAGGGACAGCTTAATGAGAAATTGCCGCGCCGGGAGGGGCAGGGGCGCCATGATTTCGGCGTCGATCAGCTTGAAGATGTTCGAGCGGAGGGCCTGGTTCACATAGGCGGCGCCGGAAGGGGCGTTTTTGAGGGAAAGCCCCGCCAGGTGTATGGCGAAAGCCCAGCCTTCGGTGTCATGGTAAATCGAGGAGACTATCTGGGGCGGAGGGCTGATATCCAGGAGCCGGAAATAGGAGACCATTTCTTCCGGGGTAAAGCGGAGATCCTCCTCGGTAATCCGGGCCAGAAGGCCCTTGGATTCCATGTCCGCGAGATTCAGGGAAGGTTCGGTCCGGGAAATGATGATGGAGGTGATGGTGGGAAAGGGGGAGGTGATGGAACGTTCGATGAACCGCAAAATCGCCTTATCGTGGATAAGGTGAAAATCGTCGTAGACCAGGATGTACTTTACGTCGGTACGGGTTTCCTGCCGGGGGATGGCCAGATACCGCCCAAATTCCCGTTCCGTTTCGGGGAAATCGATCTCCGCCAGCCTGGCCGCCGCCTTCTTGTTGCCCACGGCGATTCCGGCGATCAAATTTTCCCAAAAGCGCTTGCTGATGTTGTCCCGTTCTGAAAACTGTATCCAGCCTACCAGGGCGGGGTACTTGCGGACAAAGGAGTAAACCGCCTGGGTTTTTCCGTACCCCGCGCCGGCGCTGACGATAACCACGGGCTTTTCCACCGCCTTTTCCAGCAGACGGGTAATTTGGGGCCGTTCCAGGCGGATCTGGTTTCCCGAAGTTATGGGTATATTGGCACGGAAAAGCTGTTCCGGCATTTTTTTTCCTGAATATCCTTTTTAAATCCACCTTTTTCAAATCCGGCGTTTTGAAAAGCCCCGCTGAAAAACCGCATTCCAGAGCACGTATACGTTTTTTACTGGATAGTAAAGTATGGTAAGATAATAATTCCCTCAAATCGGATCTGTCAACACGGAGGTGGGGGCGCGATACGTGAGGCGACGGGAATACCCTTGCCCGAAGACCGGAAGCCTGTTGCCGGCGGGCCGGGGAGGGTTTGAGTCATACCCCGGCGCGGGCAAGCCGCCCGGGTGGCGTTTTTTTACCCCCCAAGCCCCGAAGCGGCTTTAGCCGCAAGTCCGCGGGGTAAAGCGCGGCGGGCCGGGGAGGGGTGTTTTACGGTTCCGCCGCCGGCAGGGTTTGTTTCCGCGCCGCTTGCCGCGCGTTGTCATCGTAATCCTCCGGCGCGAGGAGCTGGTCCCTTATACGCTCCAGGAACGGGGCCGGGGAGAAGGGTTTATAGATATAATCCACGGCGCCCAGGCTTAGGCCCTCATGTTCGCCGCCGGTATCGCTCCCCGCGGTAAGAAAGATAACCGGAATACCGGCGGTTTTCTGTTCCGCCTTGAGTTTTTTTATCGTCTCATAGCCGTTCATTCCGGGCATCTCAATATCCAAAAGGATCAGATCCGGACGTACCTTTTCCAGAATCTCAAGAAGTTTATAGCCCGAAGGTATGGGGAAAACATTGTAGTCGTCCTTCAGTATGGCTTTTCCGGCCATAAGGTTAGTCATATTGTCGTCAACCAAGAAAACTATCCGCCGTCGGTCTTTCATAGTCCGCTCCTTCCTCCAGTCTATACCCCGTTTCAAAAAGCAGGATATTTTCCCGTTCCGGGGGCATAAGCCACTCCGTTATCTCCTCGAATCCGCACTTGTCGATCTGTGCCCGCAGCCAGAGCACAAGATCCGTGTTGGATTCGTAATTGTACTGTTCCAGTTCCCCCATGACCCGGTCAAGCTCGCCCATATCGTAGTTTTCCGCCGCCGCCCGGATCTTTGCCAGCAAGGCCGTGTCCGGGGCCGGCTTCAGGGGCCTTTTCCGCTTTTGTTCCAGGCCGTCAATGATTCTTGTTAAGCCGCCGATGAATTTCTCAAGAGCGTCCACAAAGCCCCCGTTTTCGGCTTCGATAAAAGCCAGGTTTCCGGCCCTGGCCGCGTGTTCCAGTTCTTCCGCTTTTTGCCCGATTGTATCCGCGGCTATGCCGTAGCTGGAACCCTTGACGCCGTGCACGGTTATGGCGTAATCCGCCGGCGCCCCTATGGTCTTTACAGCCGAAAGCAGGGACGGGGTATGGGCCGCGTAGGACCGCAGACAGTCCAGGTAGGCGATTCTGTCTCCCCCGAAACGATCGATTCCCTTTTTCACGTTAAGACCTTCCACCGGATTGGACCGGATACTGTCCGTGAAATGGAGGAGCATGTCCGTTTCCTCCGGGCCGTACAGCATTTCGACATCCTCTTCCTGTTTTTCCCCCGCCATAAGACTCCCCTTGTCAAGGCCCATCTCTTTCTCCATTTTTTTGTCCCGCACCCAGCGGTTAATCGTCTCGTTCAGTTTCATGATATCAATAGGCTTGGTAAGAAAATCCTGGAAGCCGTTGTTGAAAAACAGCTCCTCGTTGCCGATGATCGCGTTGGCCGTAAGGGCGATGATGGGTATGGTCCTGGCGTACTCGGTGCCTATTTCATTCCTGATGATCCTTGCCGCCTCGATGCCGTCCATGCCGGGCATCATGTGATCCATGAAGATAACGGTGTACCGGGGTTCTCCCTTCCGTATCAGGTCGATTGCCGTTTTTCCGTCGGTAACACAGTCAACGGTCATGCCGTAGGGCGCCATGATTCCCCGGGCAAGATCAAGGTTGGTAACCACGTCGTCAACCACCAGCACCCTGGCGTAGGGAATGAAACTCCGCACCAGTTGTTTGTTCCTGTCATGGCGGGCCATGGTATACCGGAACTCCTTGAGCTTGTCGGCAAGCGCCTTGCCGATAACGGCTTCGCCGGCAAAACCCTGGAGAAGGCGGACGGTAAAGGTGCTTCCCCTGCCGTATTCGCTCTCCATGGTAATAGTACCGCTCATCATCTCCGCTATCCGTCTGGTGATGGCGAGACCCAGGCCGGTCCCCTCGATATGGCGGTTGCTTAAGGCGTTCAGTTGGTTGTATTCGCCGAAGACTTTCCCCTTATCTTCCTCCCGTATGCCTATGCCGGTGTCGGAAACGCTGGCGTTCATCCACACCCCCGGGCCGTCCCGCTCGCAGCGGATACGCAGAATTACTGTTCCCTCCTTGGTGTACTTAAACGCGTTGGAGAGGAGGTTGTTGAGTATCTGTTTTATCCGCAGCTCGTCGCCGAAAAGCCGGGCCGGAAGGTTTTCATCGATATCCAGCTTGAAGACGATAGGTTTGCTGCCGATGCGCACGATATTGAGAACCACCGTATCGTTCAGCAGGCTGGGCATATCGTAATTCACCGGAACCAGCTCGAATCTTCCCGATTCAATCTTGGAGATATCCAGAATATCGTTGATAAGTCCCAGGAGCGTCATGCCGGAACCGTAAATCTTTTCCAGGCTTTCCCTGGTTCCCTCGGAGTATAGGGTCTGCGCTTCCCCTTTCCGCTCTTTCCCCAGTTCCATTTCGGAAAACCCGATGATGGCGTTGAGGGGAGTGCGCATCTCATGACTCATGTTGGCCAGGAAATGGCTTTTCGCTTCCGACGCGGACTTGGCCGCCAGGGCCAGTTCCTCGATTTTTTCAAAGGGGCGGGAAATAAAGCCCGCGGCGAAAAACGTCACCATGAGTCCCAATCCAAGAAATACGGCCCCGGAAACCAGAAAGGACCGCACCACATGGGATATGGGGCTTTCTATGACGGGGCAGGCCACACCCAGAGACCAGCCGTCGGTTCCCTGGATGGGCCGGTACGCGCAGATCCACTTTGCCCCCCCGTAACTATACTCTCCCGTCCCCGTATTTCCCTTGACCATGGAGGAAAAAACCCCCGCCATGGGGCGGTATTGTTCCTCGGTTTCCGCCGCCTGGATATAATTAACGCGCTCAAAGACGAGCCGGGGATTCGGGTTGGCAATCATTACCCCCTGATGATCGAGAACAAAGATGTTGCCCGTCTCCCAGATCCTGAACCGGGACAGCATATCGCTTATCACCGTTCCCGGCAGGCTGGCCACCAGAAGCCGGCCGTCTTCCAGCGGTATCCAGAACCGCATGATAAAGTCCCCGTAGTTGTTAAACTGGGTGGTACTCATCACCACTTCGCCCCTGGCCGCCCGCCGGGCATTTTCGGTTTCGACAATTTTGGGGTCCGGCGGCTTAACGCCGTAGGCCAGCATCCTGCCGTCCCCGCCGATCAGCCCTATGGTCAAATAACCCAGATTGACCGCTTCCTCCCGTAAAACCTTTTTAACCCGCTCATCGTCCAAGGCTCGGCATTTTTCCGCCACAAGCCGCATATCCGTCCGCAAACGGGCGACCTTTTCCGCGATAAGCTGTTCGGCGATGACCCCTGACACGCCCATGTCGTTTTCAATAGTTTCCACGAGATTACGGCTGGTCAGGCTTATCCCGGCAATCACGCTGGCCGCGGTCATTCCCGCGATTATTGCCGATATGATACCGATAACCTTGGTACGAATTGGTAGCGGCATAGCGCCCTCCTCTCAAATCAAAATCCCTCAAAAAACCGGTGTCCCCTATGGACGGAGCTTTAAAATTCATTTGATTCAAATGGTAAGGCTGTCCTTTTGAACGAAATACACCTAAAAAACAAAAAAAGTCACTTTTTTCGAAAATTTGTACATAAAGGGGGTACCCATGACTTTTGGAGACTGGAACTTTGCGGACTAAATTGAGACCAAGGAAGACGTTGTAGGCACGATTGAGGCGGTCATCGAACTTGCCATACGGGAAAACGATCCCGAATATCTGTTAAAGGCCATCGGAGACATAGCCCGCTCAAAAGGAATGGCCCAAATCGCCAGGGACCTTAATCTTGACCGGGCCAGTTTGTACAAATCCCTTTCCCCCGCGGGAAACCCGTCTTTCTTAACGGTGATGAAAGCACTCGATAATCTGGGCTTCCGTCTCAGGGTAGAGCGGAAAGCATCCGCCTAAGGTGTCCTCGTTGGTCTAAACTTGACAGACCCTAAATATCCGGGGCGTTTTTCAGAAGATAATCCTCCGCCTCCCTGCACCAGAGCTGGTTGTTCTTTCCGGTAATGTCCGCCAGGGTTTTCCAGAAGGGATCGGTCTCTCCCTTCCCGGCAAAGTCCGCTATGGCCGTAAGGGGGAGGTTTTTATGGGTGTAGATGAGTTTTTTGCCGCCGGGGATCTTGTCCAGGTTGAGGGTGGGTTCCGTCACGGCGTTAAGGCCCCCCACGTGGGTGACCAGCGCCGAGGGGTTGAGTTCTTTCGCGGCCATCATGGCGATGGATTCCTTGAGGTCCTCGGTGTTTCCCCCGGTGGTTCCCACCAGGTGATGGGACTCGTAGTGGACGTTGTAGAAGTTAAATACGGCCGAAAAGGCCGTGTCGGTAGGGCCGGCGAAGAAGTTGAGGCAGCCGTCGTTCCCCAGGAGCTTGTCCCCCATTTCCACCACGGGCTTTACCGGGGCGAATACAAACACGTCGTCGTAGAGCTTCCCGCCGTTTATGTCCCTGAGCGCC
>JAITQR010000009.1 GCA_031288815.1 Treponema sp. | reverse complement strand
GTGGAAAACGCGGACTTCAACGATCTAAAGCCCGGTATGCAGGTGCGTTATTACCGGGAAGAGGACGAGGAACAGTCCAAGTGCATGGCGGCCCCCCGTTTCCGGGCGACCAAGGTTATTGTTCTGGACTAGGAGTTTGATTAGCCTAAAAGACATACTTTGAAATTTTACCACCAAGGCCGAAGGCCAGGCGAAAAGGCGCACGAAGGAAGGATATGATTAGAAACCAGGCCCTTCGTGTACCTTTGTGCGCCCTGGTGGTTAATTCCGCCTGAACAGCCCGCCGCCAGGGGCGTACCGGTTCCAAGGGCTTGCTGTTCGGAAGCTGAAGTTTCCGAACAGATTTACTGTTTAAAACACCTCTTCCGCAAAGGGGATAGACGGCATGGCCCCCTTCCGGGACACGGCGATAGAGGCGGCCTTGCACGCCAGGGCCAGGGTTTTTTCCACGGAGAAGCCCCGGGCCCGGCCGGCGATGAAGTAGCCGGTAAAGGTATCCCCCGCCGCGGTGGTGTCCGCCACCGGAACCTCGGTAATATTTCCCCTGGCCCGCTTCTCCCCGAAACCGTAGAAAGCCCCGGCCCGGCCGGCGGTAAGGATGATCTCCGCGGCGGGGAATTTTCCAACCAGGGCCTCCAGAATATCCCGGTAGATCCGTTCCCCGAAACCATCGCCGGCCCCCGTTCCGGAAGGCTCCGCCGCCCCCGCCGGCCCGGAATAAGCCGCCAGCGCGGCCCCTTCGATCTCGTTGACAAAGAGCGTATCCGCCAGTTCCAGGGGCAGTTTCGCTATTCCCTCATCGCAAGGGGAGGGGTTAAGGCCTATTGAGATTCCCCGCTCTTTCGCCGCCCGCATGATCTCCGCGGTACAGTTGATCTCGTTCTGCAGCAATACCAGATCCCCGGGGCCGAAACCCTCCAGGCAGCGGCGGATCTCCGGGGCCTCAATACGGGCGTTCCCCCCGGGGAAAAGCACGATGGCGTTCTGGCGGACCGAATCAAGCTGGATAAGGGCCTGCCCGGTAGCCCCGCCGTAACGGGCCACCAGATCGGTATTTACCCCGTAACTTTGCAGCAGTTCCAGGAGGAATTCCCCGTCCGCGCCGATCTTGCCGGCCATAAAGGTTTCAAGCCCCGCCTTGGCAAGGGCCGCCGCCTGATTCGCCCCCTTGCCCCCGGCGCCCCTTTCCAGATTCCCGCTGCCGATGGTCTCCCCCGGACGAACGATGTGATCCACGGAGAAAACCAGATCGATGTTCAGGGAACCGTAAACCAGGGCTTTCACGCTATACGCTCCCAATGCCGCCGGGGAGGATCAATTTTCCCGCGACCGGAATGGTTTCCGGTTCGTCCGCCCCGATCCCGGCTATCCGTTCATTGATGGTATGTCCGCGCCCGGCTGTTTTTAAAAGTTTGATGACCTTGATTTCGTTTAGCTCCCGGCCGGGAGGGCTGGATGGGTATCCCATTTGAACCGCAATACTAATAGAGTTGTTCGACAAGCAGCCGGGTTGCCGAGCAAGTCCAACGATATTCCGCCTAAGCCCGACGCTGACCCCGGCCTTGTTATTCAGGGCCCATGGGGCGGCCGGAAGCGAGACCCTGGCTGCTTTCGCGATACCGGCAACACGCCGCAGCATAACGTATTTTATTCTGACGGAAGCGGTATTGTCAATTATTGAAGCAAAAAAGAATCGCAAAACAATTTGCGCGTGCGTAAAATTATTCAAAAAACCATGAAAGAGGCTTGACATAAATACCGCTTTGGGTATAATCGACATACATCCCTCTAAAGAGCGGGGTATATTGTTCTCCCGTGGTTGTTAGACTCAGGGTTTAATACCCTAAGAACGTCCTAAAGCTCTCCCGTGTGAACGGGGCTCTCTTGAGTATTTTAAACCCTTCGTGCGAATAAAGAGAAATGCGAAATAAACTTTACAAGAATGTTTTAGTGATTATCTCAGCTTGGGGCAAAGGGGTAAGGGGACGGTACACCGATCCTGCCATGCGGCTCAAAAGCAGAACGAGGCCCGGCAATTATTTGGTTGGCCATACGCAAACCGGCCCCTTAAGGAAGCCGCAAAGGGGAAAACAAAACAGGCGGCCTGTCGCGGCGAACCCGTTTAAGGCGGCCGCTTATTTACCAATGAGTTAAAAGTTGGTTAAAAATACCAACAGAAGAATTATTTAACAAATGAGGCTGTTCCAAAACTTCAGCTTTTGGAACAGCTACCTTGAATTACCGGCACAAAGCATAACTGCGCGATTTACGCGGAAACGCGTGAATATAGATTTCTTAGGAGGATGAGCATGAAGAACTTACTAAAGGCGGCAGCGGTACTGCTCCTGGCCTTAGGCGTCGCGGGACAGGTTTTTGCCGGCGGCAAACAGGACGCGGGGGCGGTATCAAGCGGAAGCGCCGCCCAACGAGAAGCGCCGAAACTGGCGGCCCGGGTCGCGGCGGGAACCCTGCCCTCTTTAGACCAGCGCCTGCCCGCGCCGCAGGATGTCATGGTGGAAACCATGCCCAGCACCGGCGCCTACGGGGATCACTTTACCTTTGTGTTCACCGGCCGGAGCGATCAGTGGTTTTACGGAATGATCACCGAGGAACCCCTGTTCCGTTTTACCCTTGAGGGCACGGTGGAGCCGAATGTGGCCAAGGGTTTTTCGGTAAACGCCAATTCCACCGAGTACACTATCTACCTCCGCCAGGGAATGAAGTGGTCCGACGGACAGCCTTTTACCGCGGAGGACTGTATCTTCTTTTACGAAAAGATGATCCTTCCCCGCAGTTTTGGAAACGCCGTTTACAACTGTTTCTACAGCACCGATCCCGCCACCAAGGAACGGAGCCTCTGTACCATGCAGAAGGTGAACGATTATGAGTTCAAGGTTAAGTTCAAAAACCCAAGTCCCAACTTTCTGGAACTGGTGGCCATAGACGTTAAATGGCTCTACGCCCCCGCCCATTATTACAAGCAGCTTCTCCCCGAATTCATCGGCGAGACGGCGGCGGCGGCGAAGGCCAAGGAGATGGGTTTCGCCGATGTGCCGGCCCTGGGACGGCAGACCGGCTACTATCACTGGAACAACATCGGGAGGCCCCAACTGCGGCCCTGGGTCATCACCAACGATCCCGAATCGGAGCTGTTGATTTTTGAACGGAACCCCTATTATTGGAAAGTCGACGCCGAAGGCCGGCAGCTGCCCTATGTTGATCAGCTTCATTTTGTGCGCATCGCCGATCCTAACCAGAAAGTTCTCAAGACCATGGCCGGGGAAATCGATGTGGCCTCGGGGCTTCCCTACACCAGTATCGCCGCGCTTAAACAGAATGAGGCCAGGGGGGGCTATAAACTTCAGACCTGGAGCAGTGCCGACTGGGCAGGTCCCGGCAACTTGCAGTTCAACCAGAGTTCCGAGAATCCCAAGCTCCGCGCCCTTTTCCAGAACAGGGAATTCCGGCACGCCATTTCTATCGCCGCGGACCGGCAGGAGATGGCGACGCTGGTATCGGACGGATGGTCCACTCCCAGCCAGTCTTCACCCGGGCCCGGCATGATGGGGTATTCCAAGGCATGGTCGGAAAAGTGGACGGAGTACAATCCCGCCGAGGCGAAACGGCTTTTAGAGCAGAGCTGCGGTCTTAAGATGGGCGCCGACGGGTATTACGCTTTCGCCGACGGCTCGCCCTTGTCGCTGGAAATACTCAGCCACGATAATTCCTCGGAAGCCGCCAGGGCCGCGGAACTCCTTACCGAAAAGTACCTTAAAAACATCGGCATCAAGGCGGTCTTCGTTTTGAGGGATCGCTCTTATGTGGACGAGACGACCCGGGCGAACAAGGTTGACGTGATTCTTAACGGGGTGGTTCCCTTTAACACGATAAATATCGCCCTGAGGCCCGATAATCTGGTTCCCGTGAGGAACAACTTCGCGGTATGGTACGGGGCCTTTGGCACCTGGTTCGCCACCAACGGGGAGGGGGGCGAGGCTCCCACCGGGGAGATATTAAAGCTGACGGATCTGTACCGGCAGATGTCCGCCTCTACCAACAAGAGCCAGATCAACCAAATCGCGTTACAGATGCTGAAACTGCACGAGGAGAACACGTGGGGGATAGGTTTTCTCACGCCGACGCCGGCTCTGATTGCGGTAAAGAACGATGTTAATAATTTCCTTGAAAAAGGGATTTGGTGCGATGAATTTCGCACACTGGGAATAGCGCATCCGGCTATCTGGTATTTCGGGAAAGATAAAAAATAGAACCGGATGGTTGTTTGGAAACTGAAGTTTCCAAACAACCGCCGCTTATTAGCAAGATCTGTTCGACACCCAGCCGGGTTGTCGAACAAGTCCAAGGGTTTATCGGCACTTGCTAACCGCGAGGCGTCAGACCCCGGGTCCCGTCCGCGAAAAGGCCCGGCGAAAGTTCCCGTCCACGGTTTTTTCCAGATCTTCCACCCTCACATCCCTGGCGCTTCCGCCCGGGCCTCCTCCTTCCCGCCGCAGTTCCGCCATACCCAGCAGTATGCGGGGCAGATCCGCCCAGCGGGAAAATTCCCGGCCCCGCAAGGGCTGGTAGGGGGCGTCGGTCTCGGTGAGGAGCCGTTCCGCGGGGAAGGAAGCGCAGCAGCGCCGCGCCTCCTTGTGGTTCAGTAAAATAACCGCGCCGAAGGAGAAATAGGCGTTAATCCCCCGCCGGAGAAGGGCCTCCCCCTCCCCCAGGGTTCCGGGCCAGGAATGGAAAATAACCGCGGGGAGTTTTTTGAGCTGAGCTGAGCGGGCAAAGATCTTGTGCATGGCCCTGCGGACGTGGAGTACCAGGGGGAGGCCGTATTCCAGCGCCGTTTCCAGGTGGCGGGCAAAAAGCTCGTCCTGCAGTTTTTCCGTTTCCCGGAAAGCCGGATCGTAAAGGTCGAAGCCCGTCTCCCCCACCGCCGAGAGCCTCCCCCGGGCGGCCAGTTTTTCAAGCAGTTCCAGGAGAGGCTTAAAAAGCCCCACATCATCTCCCGCATCGGGCGCCTGGGGATGTACGGCGAAACAGGGCAGGAGAGGCGGGGCGCCTTCCGCCCGGGCCTGTTCCGCAAGCCTTTCGTGGCGGACAAACTCCGCTTCCGTAGTGGAACTGGCGGCGCAGACGATCCCCAGAGCCCGGCGTTCGGCTTCCGATTCGGGAAAGATCTCCGCCAGGGCCATGGGGTGACAGTGGGCGTCGGTCAAGGGTTATCGAAAGGGGACCTGAACCCGCCCGGACTAAAAATCGGCTTCGTCGGGATTCCGATCCGTGCCGCCAATCCCGGTAAATCCGGCTATCGTTTCCACGTCTTCAGGGGACAGATCGAAATCAAAGACATTGGTGTTTTCCCGGATTCGCTCGGGGGTTATCGATTTGGGCAGGGGGAGGTAACCCCGCTGGAGGCTCCAGCGGATACAGATCTGGGCGACGCTCCGCCGGTACTTGTCAGCGAAGGTTTTCATCTCCGGGGAGCCGAGGAGTTTCCCGACCCCCAGGGGGCTGTAGGCTTCCAGAAGGATGTTCTTGCTCCGGCAATACTCCACCACCGCGTCCTGGGTATTCCCGGGGCAGAGCCGGATCTGGTTCACCTGGGGCGCGATGCCGGCGGTCTTGAGCAGGGGTTCAATGTGGCGCTGGTGGAAGTTGCTTACCCCGATGGCCCGTACTTTTTTCGCGTTGTAGAGTTCCTCAAAGGCTTTCCAGGTGCCCGCGTTGGCCTCCTGCCAGTTGCCGCGGAACTTGATCGGGTTGGGCCAGTGGATCAGGTAGAGATCGAAATAGTCCGTACCCAGCCGCCTGGCGCTGGCCTCAAAGGCCCGCAGGGTACTGTCGTAGCCGTGATCATCGTTCCAGAGCTTGGTGGTAAGAAAGATATCTTTCCGGGGAACGCCGCTTTCCTTGATGGCCCGGCCCACGCTCTCCTCGTTGCCGTAGATGGCGGCGGTGTCGATGTGCCGGTAGCCCGCGGCCAGGGCGGCCTTGACGGAGGAAACCGCCACATCCCCGTCCGGGGTTTGCCAGGTTCCAAAGCCGACACAGGGGATCTCCACCCCGTTGCCCAGCTTGTAGGTGTCCGTTACCGATTTAAAAGTCATACCCATCTCCTTATACCTTGGTGTGCCCCTCCGAAGAGGAACGGAACCAGTCTAAATGTTCACGTTAAGGTTAAGTCAAGAGTCTTTCCCCTTTCGCGCAGGGCCAGCGGCTTCTTCTGACCCCTTATTTGGCGTCTGTCCATACTGTAGACCTATTAGGGACAGACCCTATTGGCGCAAGCGGGCCCTCGGCCCCTTACACCGAAAGCCGCCGGTCCCGGGCGCTTACCTCCCAGTAGTCCACCAGGCGGCCCTTGCTCGCCACCCAGGCCCCGGGGTAGAGCACCGTGGTGGGACAGATGTGGGTGGGGAGTACGTAGAGCGCCGTCCCGATGGGAGGAGGTTGCCCTTCCAGGCGGAAGACCCAGTGTTCCTCGCTGTGGGCCACCGGCCGGGCCTCGGGCAGATCGACGATAATGCCCCGGCGGCCTTCCTGATCCGTGGAGATGGCCTTGCAGCCCAGATCCAGGGTAAAGAGGCCGGGGCCGGGGCGGCTTACCACCCGGCTGAGCAGGGCCGCGCCGGGGACAAAGTCCAGATCCGGGTATTTGGAAGCGTAGCCCCAATCCTGGACAAAACAGGTACCCGGGGAGAAATAGCCGGTTTTCCCCTTGGCGTGGCAGGGAAAGGTGGGGGTTCCCCCCATCACCAGGAGGGGAAAATCCCGGCCCCGGGCTTTCAGGGTTTCAATTATTTTTTCCAGGCGAAGCGTGACCCCGTCCACGGCGTTTTCCCGCTCTTCCCGAAGGGGGATCGAAAAATGCCCGTCGTAACAGTGGAAGCCCATAAGACGGATGCCCTCCAGGGCCCCGCAGTCCAGACAAAGGGCTTCGAGTTCCTCCAGGGCCGCGCCGGTGCGGTTCATCCCCAGGTTTAGGTCAAGCAGAACCGGGATCTCCCGTCCCGAGGCGCGGGCGGCCCCGGCCAGGAGGGCAAGCTGTTCCCGGTCGTCCCCGACGGCGTAAAACAGGGTTTCCCCGTACCTTTCCACCAGGCGGATAAAACGGCCGATATTGGGCCCCACCAGGGGGTAGGAAAGGAGGACATGCTCCCCCCCGGCCCGGGCGCTCATCTCCGCCTCGGCGATGGTGGCGCATTTAAAACGCCGGATACCCCGCCCCGCCTGCATCCTCACCAGGGCCTCCATCTTATGGGTCTTGACGTGGGGCCAGAGCCGGTCCGCGCCTCCCGCCAGACGGATAGCCTTTTCCAGGTTTTCTTCGATGATGTCCCGGTAATAGATCAGGGCGGGCGATTCGATCCCCTCCTCCCCCGCCAGGCGGTAGCGGTTCCTGTCCGGAATCGGGTAAGTTCCCATGGCAAAACCGTCCATACCCTAGGCGCCGGGCTTAGGGGCGGCGGGATCTTCCGGGGGCTCAAGCTCCACCAGAAGCTCTATCTCCACCGGGATATTTCCCGGCAGGGCGTTCATTCCCACGGCGGATCGGGCGGAGCGGCCTCGCTCAACGCCAAAGATGTCCTCCAAAAGCTGGCTTCCCCCGTTGGCAACCTGGGGATGCTCGTAGAAGGTATCGGTTCCCGCCACAAAACAGATCATCTTGACGATCCGCCTTACCCGGTCCAGATCCCCTATCCGGGCCTTGAGGTTCGCCAGGAGGTTGAGAACGCAGTACCGGGCCGCGGCCTGCCCCTCTTCCACCGTGTATTCGGCCCCCAGCTTGCCCCGGTAGAGCTGTTTCCCGTTGACAAGAGGCCCGCAGCCCGAAAGGTAACAAAAATTCTCCCCGAATTCCCTGACCGGTTCGTAGATCCCCCCCTTGGCCGGGGGGTCCGGCATACTCAGCCCGTATTTTCCCAGGGCGCCATCCAGATTCACCATTACGTCTTCCTCGCGGTTAAGATAGCCGAGTATAGCACAAAACAAGTTTCGGTGGTACCGGCGGCGGGATCTCAATTTTACCGGGTTTTTTCTCAAATCCCCCGGTTTACAGTCCTCAAAAGGGCCTTTAGAATAGATTATCTTTGAAACCCCGCCGGGGTTTTCAACCATCACCTAATTTTTCCGGAGGAAGGGTATGAAACGTATCCGCAGTTTTTTTGTTGTTTTTTTTCTGGTTTTCTGTACCGCCTCGATCCTCGCCCGCGGCGCCGGGGATTCGGCCAGGACTTCCGGGGCAAACGGGCCCCTTACCATCACTATTACCTACGCCACGGGCAACCAGCTAACCGCCGATCTGATGCACGCCAGGGTTGAGGGATTCATGAGGGAAAACCCCCAGGTAACCCTGGTGGAAAAACTCAGCAACGAGGGGTCTTACCTTGACGCGATCCGTACCCTGGACGCGGTGGGCGAATTTCCCGACCTCATCGAGATGCGGGACACTCCCCTCTTCGCCAGGGCGGGAAAGCTGGGGGAACTGCCCGCCGAC
>JAITQR010000334.1 GCA_031288815.1 Treponema sp. | reverse complement strand
CCGTTCCCTTCCGCTTCATCCTTCAGGCCTGGCGGGGAACCGGTATTCCAATTAGTGCCGTTACTCCACTCGGTATCGGCGTTCCCGGTTCAGGTTACCGCAGGGCCCCCGCCACCAGGGGAAACAAAACAACAAATGAGCGGAAACAAGACCTTTAAATATCATTAACCGGACTAACTGTAGCCCTTGTTTAACGTAAAGAAACGGGGAAAACAGCCGGAAGACGCGGAACGGCGCCGGAACAAGGCCGGTCAAGCCGGCCCCTATTCAACGGGCCCCTTACCGGGGCCTTTTTCACAATGCCGTCAGCGCCGGTATTTCATGCTTTCAAGGGAAGCGTCGCCCCGGGTAAAGGAGAACCAGAGTTCCTTGCCGGTCTTTTCCCGGAGGATCTTGTAGAAGCTCTGAATATCCCGAACCGCCTCCCCGTTGATCTCGGTGATAATGTCTCCCCGCCTGACGCCGACCACGTCCGCGGGGCTGCCGGCAATTATCTGGGCCGCGATGATACCCTGGGCGTCTTTGTTAAGATTGAAACCGCTCCGGATCTGATCGGTAATGGGAAGCACCAGGAGGCCGGGCCAGAGTTTCTTGTTATCCGCCGCCACCTCGTCGGTGCGGGCCTCGATGCGTACCCGAACATCCCGGGAAGCGCCGTCCCGAATCACCGTAAAGGTAGCCTGATCCCCGGCCCGCAGATCCCCCACCATCATGATCAGATTGGGGGAACCCCGGGCTTCCCGGCCGTCCACATGGGTTATAAAGTCGCCGGGCATGATCCCTCCCTTGTCCGCCGGGGAACCCAGGAATACCTGGGTGGCCAAAGCCCCCCGCTTGCCCGCGAGTCCCATGGCCTCTAAAAGTTCGCGGTCCGCGTCGATAAGGGAAACGCCCAGCCAGCCGTAACTGGTGGAACCGGAATTGATGAAGTCGTCGATGGAACGCTTGGCGTTGTTGATGGGAATGGCAAAACCCAGGCCGATGGAGCCGCCGCCGGAACTGTTGCTGGCAATCCAGGTGTTGATGCCGATCACCTCTCCCCGGATGTTCACCAGGGCGCCGCCGGAATTCCCCTGGTTGATGGAGGTGTCAACCTGGATAAAATCGTTGATGTTCCCCGCGGGCCCGCCGGTTCTCCCCACGGCGCTTACGATGCCCATGGTAACCGAGGACATGAATCCCAGGGGGTTTCCCACGGCGATTGCCCAGTCCCCAACCCGCACCTGATCCGAATCGCCCAGCACCGCCACGGGAAGGCTGTCGCCGGTCTTGATCGAGATCATCGCCAGATCTTTACGCTCGTCCTTCCCCACCAGCTCGGCGGAATACTCCTTGCCGTCCACGGAAACCACCAGAATTTCATTGGCCCCTTCTACCACGTGATAGTTGGTAAGAGTGTAGTAGATCCCGTCTTTGTGCCGGACCAGTATCCCCGATCCCATGCCCTGGGCGCGGAACTCCCGCTCCTGGCCGCGGCTGTCGGGGTTCCCTTCCCGGGGACCAAAGAAAAATTCCCAGGGGATGCCGGGATAATTGGGAAGCTGCTGCCGCCGGACGGAGACCGTTTTTACCTCCACCACCGAGGGAAGCACCTTGTCCGCCACGGCGCGGAAAGCGGTCTGGAGCCCCTGGGCCACCGCAAGGGCGTCCTGGGGTATCACCGCCGAACTCTCCTGGGCCTGGACGGTCTTCTGCCCCCCGGGGGTAGAGCAGGAAAATGAAAGAAAAGCCAGGGAAAAACCGAAAATAACCCCGATAAGTACCAGGTTAAACACGAGAAGGTTCCTGGAAGACAATTTCTGAAAAATATTCATAAATTCTTTACTCCTTAAAGGTGTACCACCGATTACAACGGTCTCAAAACAGCGTGTTTTGAAACCGCCATTTTAGATTTCTTTACGATTTTGTGACGTCACCGTATTTCGTGTACCGGACTTGTTCGACAACCCGGCCGGCTGTTGAACAACCCTACTACAGAAATAATAATATTTCGGCCCAATGGTTACAAACGCGGCCCGCCGGGAGACCTAGAGAGGGCCGGAAAGATCATCCAGGGCTTCGGTAAGTATCTCCGCCTTTCCCCCGTAAAGGGCCACCGTATGTTCCCAGTGGGCGGAAGCGGTATCGTCCGAAGTAACCACCGTCCAGCCGTCCTCCAGAACTTCCACCCCCCCGCCGCCCAAATTTATCATGGGCTCGATGGCGATCACCATGCCGTTGGGCATCCGGGGGTTCGGACCGTGGGGGTAGTTGGGTACCTGGGGATCCTCGTGGAGATCAAACCCCACCCCGTGGCCGCAGAATTCCCTTACCACCCCGTAGTTTCGGGAGAGGGCGTGGCCCTGCACGGCCCGGGCAATCTGGAGCAGCCGGTCGCCGGCCTTGACCGCGGCGATGCCCTTGTAAAGGCACTCCCTGGTCGTCACGTTAAGGGCGTGGAGATCCGGACTTACCTTCCCGGCTTCCAGGGTCAGGGCCTGATCGCTGACAAAACCGTCCAGGTCAATGCCGCAGTCCAGAGACACCAGGTCTCCATCCCTGATTTTCCGTTTACCGGGGATACCGTGGATCACCTCGTTGTTGATGGAAACGCAGATCGCCGCGGGAAAGGGGTTGTCCCGGGAGCCGTAACCCAGAAAAGCAGGTTTTCCTCCCGCTTTTCTGATCCAGTTCCGTACCCAGCGGTCGATCTCGGCGGTTTCCACGCCCGGTTTTACCAGGGGAACCAGCTCCCGGTACATGGCGGAGAGGAGTTTGCAGGATTGCCGTATCCCCCCTATCTGCTTTTCGTTTTTAAGGCGTATCACAAAAACTCCTAAACCTTGAGTTTCCGCCTGAGCCCGACGGCGTTGGACAGGGCCGGATCCTTTTTCAGGGCTTCCCGCATAACCGACTCCGCCCCGGCCAGGTCCCCCAGGCCCAGCAATGCTTCGGCCATGGATCGCATCCACCGGGCCTCGTCCCGGGGGGAAAGCCCCAGGCCCAGCAGGATCCTCATACATTCCACCCAGGTTTCGGAGTCCACCCTGCTTTTCAGGCGCAGGCGTACCAGCTCTTTAAGGTAGCTTGCAATGTCGTCCATAAAGTGTCTGAAGTAAGGCCGCCGGCGTTCCTCCCGTACCAGCGTGGTAAGGAGTACAAAGGCCTCGTAACAGCGTTCCCGTTTGTCGAGTTCCTCCGCCATTATATACACGCAGTCCATCCAGTCTTCCCTGTCCAGATACCGTTCCATGGCGAAATCCAGGCCGCCGTTCCGGTCCCAAACGGCAATAGCGGCGTCTTCCTCAAGGTGGAGAAGCTCAAAAAACACCAGCTTCGCCTGGCTGGACGGATCATTCGACCGTTCCCGCAGCCAGGACCGGTAGTTGAAGTCAATTTTTCTGACAAAACGGCTGTAGGCCCGGTCATACTCGTAACGCCGATCCCGGTCGGAAAGCACCTCGTAGGCGGTAAGGAGCTTCCGCATCGCCTCCTCCGCCGTCTTCCCCGCGATATCCGGGTGAAGCAGCTTGGCTTTTTCACGAAAAGCCCGTTTAATCTCCTGAGTCGAGGCATTCTGCTTGACCGCAAGCAGGGAGTAGTAATTTTCCATCTTTAACATAAAAACATAAACCCGGTTCATCATAACGGTCTATTCAAACGAAAGCAATCGGCCGCGTTGCGCCATAATTTTTCTAAGTGAAAGGCCGGGTAAATACCCGCCGGTATACCTCGTGCCCGGGTATGCCGTACCGTAGGGGCGGAACCTTTTCAGCCGTCCTTCTTTGGCTTTCCCGTATGTTTCGATATCTTCCCGGCAGTTTGTTACGCTTCGCGCTTAAGGGCGTATAAATATTCATGAAATGAATAATTTATACCTTGCGAACCGCGCAAGGAGCCCGAAGATCGGGACTTTTTTGCGTGCTTACGCAAAAAATCCACAAGCGCGACAGGCTCCCAGCCTTGGACGCAAGCCGTGACGGCCAGGGCGGTATGGATTGTTTGATCACATCCCCCTCCGGTTTGCCTTTATCGGCATTTCCTCTCTGTCTTCGCTTACCCCTTTTTATATGCGCCGGCCCTGAGGGTGAGCCCAAATCCCCTTGGGTTGGATTTTACCTGCGGCAATGCGATCATCACTTGAATAATTTTGAATTTTCATGTAAAAATAAGCCTGGACGACATATCTGAGACTTAAAAACATGGGGAGTTTCCAGAGCGGTCAAATGGGGCAGACTGTAAATCTGTTGGCTCAGCCTTCGAAGGTTCAAATCCTCCACTCCCCAAAGTGAGCTAATTCCTTACATTGTAAGGAGTTATGAAATGAACTACCCTTACAGAGGGCGTTCACAATCCTATACGGATGAAAAACGACACATAAAACGACATAAAAAGCCGTTTTCAATGCCGTTTCCAAAGGGTGTG
>JAITQR010000293.1 GCA_031288815.1 Treponema sp. | reverse complement strand
AGTCCATGGCTTACCTTATAGAGATTTTTTAAGCCCTTGGCTACCGGCGCGTTCCCGCTACGGGGAACCGTTTTCCGTATACCGGCGGACAGGATTTGCCCCGCCCTTAAAGCCATGCTGGCCGGGCCGGTTTCAGAACCCGGCCGGTTTTTAAAGAGCCTCCGCCGGGCGGCAAATTGTTGCGTGGTTTTTGTGTAACGGGTAACCATACCGATCGGAAAAACGCCTCCAAAAACCCCGCCGGGATTTCCGGAGGCTTTCTTTGCCGGCGGCCCGCCGCTACCGGTATCTATGGTGGTTATCGTTGTAGCGGCCAGGAGGAGGGGGAAATCCCTGGGGGACAAAGCCCTCCGGCTCCCGGGGGGACAGGTCGTAGTCTTTCCCGTTAAGGGTCAGCTTGCTTACCCGCAGGATTTTTGCCTTCTGGTCGTTGGGAAGCTGGTAGGCCGCGCCCTCAAGGCTTACCCTGGCGCCCTCTTTAAGGCCCTCAATAAAACCGATAAGGCGGTTGAGACCGCCGACATAGTAGGTGGTATCGCCGCTCACCAGGGCGATACTGCCGCGGACGATGGAAAGATTCCCGCTCACCGTGGTCTGCTCGGCGGCGGGAGGCTGCGGTAGAGGCGGGTAGCCCCAGCGGCCCATACCCCTGGGGCCCATTTGCGCCGAGACAAGGCCGGCGGCGCAGAGAGCCAAAAGCCCAAGTAAAACGATCCGTTTCATAAAAACACTCCACAGAAACCAGTTGTTGAAGGGTCAACGACCCCGCTTATACTAAGCAAGATCCGTGCCAAGAACCGGTTTTAGAATTGAATACGGCGAAAAGACCCCTGGCCGGAGAATGCATGGGGCTTTTATCCCCTCAAGAGACCGAAGAAGCCCCAAAAGCGGGGATGGTTTTACAGCCCAAGGCCGGGGCGGCGGCCGGGCGGAAGGCCGGAGAGGGAAAAAATTACCCGGCCTCCCGGAACCGCGTAATAATTACCCGGCGTTTTCGGGGAGCCGCCCCGTTCCAGGGCTAAGCGGAGGCCCCTACCTGAACGCTTCCGTTAGTTCCCCGTCCCGCTCGATTACCGTTTCCCCGCCTCCCGGGTCCAGGGCAACGATGGTGGGGTTTCTTACCAGGCCGTCCAGGTGGATCAGGGCGGGGGCGTCCCGGTCGTAGTTGAGTCCCACGGCGAAGTGGCAGGTGTGGAAGGCTTTCTCGTCCTCAAGCATGCTGCCGGTGATCCGGGCCGCGGGGTTAAGGCCGATGCCTATCTCCCCGATGTTCCGGGCGTTTCTGGCGTAGATCTCCCCCTGGCCCGGGGGAAGCTTCCCCGCCTTCTCCATCTCCCGGGCGTTGCGCTCCGCGGTTTCCACGGTGTGCCGCAGGGCCGCCGCTTCCTCCCCGCCGCCAATTTCCCTGACAAAACCCTTTTCCAGAACGCAACGGATAGGTTCCCGAATTACCATATCCCCCTTGTGGAGGCTGATGGAACCGTCAAAGACGATTATCCCCTGGGCGGTGCCGTTTTCGGGACTGATGAAGGTTTCCCCGGCGGGCAGGTTCCCCCCGGCGCCCCCGGCGGAAAAGTCGCCGTCGTCGGAGAAGGCCCGGCGGTTCCTCAGGCCGAATACCGCGTCGGTACCGCCGGGGCCGGTGATCCGTACCGATACCGCGGCGTCCAGGACAGCCTTGATGCCGGCGCAGCGCCGCTTGAGTTCGGCGTAGTCGATGGGCACGGTGTGGATGAAAGAGTCGATACTGGTAGCGGGAGACCAGAAGGAACGGCAGGTTTTTTCACCGTACATCTGCAAATGAAAAATGTGGTCGTAGTGGGAGCCTTTGTGTTCGTAGGGCTTCGCGATGCCTTGCTCGTCCTTGCCGAGTTTTTCCGCGCTCATGGAGATAACCACCTCCGGGCGGGCGGAAAAGGCGGCGATTACCGCCGGTTCGGCGAAGTCGAGCTGGGTTTTAACCGGCTGATAGACAAGAACCGGCCGGCCTCCCGCGTCAATGGCCGCGTCGTAGAGGGCCCGGGCGATAACGGACACATCGTGACTCGGGTTCGTTATGATAAGAACCTGTTCACCCGGCTTTACCTTAAGGGATACCTCTATGGCGATCCGCGCCGCTTCCCGGAGTTTTTCCTCCCCCGCGGCATTGTCCCCGGCATGGCTTACAATTTCTGAAAAATTCGCGTTACCCATGCCCCCACTATACCAGATGTACCGGACGAGGGAAACTCAGGAAACGGGCTTGGTCTCCGGCCGGCCTTTACGGGCTCTTGCCCGGGCGGCGCCGGGGAACAGGGCGGTTGTGGTTAGCGGGCCTATGGGCTATGATTTTACCCATGCCGCTGGCCATACCCTTTCCTTCCTGGCTTAAACCGGAAATAATACCCGGCCTTCCCTTCCGCTGGTACGGTCTGATGTACCTTGCGGCCTTTAGTGTCGCCTTTCTGCTGTACCGCAGACAGGTTCGGGAGCGGAACTTCCCCATGAGTGACGATGAGCTTTCCAGCATGTTTTTCTGGTGTATCCTGGGACTGCTTCTGGGAGCGCGGATTTTCGCCACCCTGGTGTACGAAACCAGTGATATCTACCGCCGGCAGCCCTGGCTTATCTTCTGGCCTTTCCGGGACGGCCGGTTTACCGGACTGATGGGCATGAGCTACCACGGCGGGGCAATCGGCGGCACCCTGGGGATCATCATCTACTCCACGGTCAAGCGTTTCGACGCCAGGGAGATCGGCGATATGTACGCCGGGAGCATCCCCCTGGGCTACACCTTCGGGCGGCTGGGGAACTTTATCAACGGCGAACTCTACGGCCGGGTAACCACCGGCCCCCTGGGGATGATCTTCCCCAACGCCGCTCCTCTTCCGGCGGGGGAAAACTGGGTACGGGAGGCGGCGGAAAAAGCCGGAATCCCCGTTACCGGCGGCTGGGTGAATCTGCCCCGGCACCCTTCCCAGCTTTACGAAGCCCTCCTTGAAGGGGCGCTGGCCTGGTTCATCACCTGGATGCTGCGAAACAGAAAACCCTACAAGGGCTTTCTCTTTGGCCTTTACTTTGTCCTTTACGGTTTTTTCCGTGTTCTGGTGGAATACTTCCGGGAACCGGACGAAAACCTGGGGTACCGGATAGAATTTGTCAAAAGCGCCCTGCCCCCGGCGGCCAGCCATCCCCTGCTCAGTTTTTCTACCGGCCAGCTTCTCTCCTTCCTGATGATCTTCCTTGCCTGCCTGTGGCTCCTTATCGCCGCCCGGCTTCCCGAACGGGAGCCTATACGGGTCTATGATGATTCCGAAAAAGGCGGCGGGCGGAAAAAGACGGCCCCGGGGAGCCGGGAGGAAGAGCGGAAAAAGAGGCGAAAACTTCGGAAGAAGCTGCGCTAGAAGCCTGTGGGGGGCTTTCGCGAAACGCGACAAAGCGCCCGGCGGCAGCCGGAGGCGCCGGGCCGGTAATTTTCAGGGATTGAAAACGTCGTTGATCCGCTTAATCAGCACTTCCGGAACAAAGGGTTTGACCACATAGCCGTCCACGCCGGAGGAAATGGCCTCTTCGATGAAACCGGGGGTGGCGTGGGAAGTGACAAAAATGACCGGAATACCCCTGGTCTCCGGCGCGTCCCGTAACCGTTCGAGAAATTCAAAGCCGGACATGTCGGGCATCTCGATATCAAGCAGGATAATGTCGATTTTCTCCCTGCTCAAGGTATGTATGGCCGCCTGGGCGGATTCGCAGAGCCTGAGATTGAACTGATCCTGCAGGATGGTTTTGAGGGTGGCGAGGCTGGCCGGCATATCGTCCACCGCGAGGAGGGTCTTCTTTTCGTTGGACGGGTCATCTTCCGCAATGCCGAATATCGACGGATCCTCCACCCCTTCCATCAGGGAAGTTTTCGCCAGAGCGGTTCTGAGCTTTACCATGGCCTGACAGATGGGGTTGATATCGTTCCTGCATCTCTCTAAATCCCCGGACTTGGAGGCCATTTCAAGTTCGTAGGCCCATTTGCCCAGGTCTTTCGCGCCGATATTGAAAAAGGACCCTTTAAGGCCGTGGATCCGTATGGTATAGTCCTTCCACTCATCCGAGGCAAGGGCCTCCCGAAGCCCTTCGATTTGATTGTCAAAGTCAGAAAAAAACGCGCGAAGTACCTCTATATACGCTTCTTCGTAGTTCCCTACATTGATAAGTCCCGCTTCCGTATCAAGTCCTTCGATGTTTTTAACTTGCTCTATTAGTGGACCACCCATAGCAACCTCCAACTGGGTAATATTATTATACTACAATTACCGGAAAAATTGTATTCCAAGGTTTGTATTATCAAAGCCTGTATTATCATAGCTTGTATTATCATAGAGGGTTCCGGCACTATAGTCACCCTCATTCCGGCATGTTAATATTTACCAATGCGCTACTTTAGCACCAGAAGCCACGGCGGGGCGGCGGGATTTGCCGAGGCCGCCCTGAGCGGCCTTGCCCCGGACGGGGGGCTCTTTGTTCCGGAGGAAATACCGGCTTACCCCCAGGCGGTTAAATCGTCCCTGGGCGGTATGGATTTTCGCGATATCGCTTTCGAGACTATAAAACCCTGGGTAAAACCCGACATACCCGAGGCGGTACTGGAAGATCTGGTCCGTTCCGCCTATCCCTTTACGGCCCCGCTGGTTCCCGCGGGGGACCGGCTGGTGCTGGAGCTTTTTCACGGTCCCACCGCCGCGTTTAAGGATTTCGGCGCCCGTTTCATGGCCAGGGCCTTTTCCTACCTCCGCCGGGGGGAGGACAGGCCCCTGCGCATCCTGGTGGCCACATCCGGGGATACCGGCGGCGCGGTGGCGGACGGTTTCTTCGGGGTGGAAGGCATCTCCGTCACCGTGCTTTACCCCAAGGGCCGGGTCTCTCCCCTGCAGGAGCGGCAGATTGCCGGGCTGGGGGGGAATATTTCCGCCCTGGCGGTAGAGGGGAGTTTTGACGACTGCCAGAGCCTGGTGAAGCTGGCCCTGGTAGATCCTGCCCTTAAACGGCGGCTTGCCCTTTCCTCCGCCAACTCGATCAACCTGTCCCGTCTTATTCCCCAGGCGGTGTACTACGCGGCCGCCGCGGGCAGGGCTTTCGCGGGTAAACACGATCCGGACGGCGAGGCAAGCCCCAGGGCCGGGACAGGGGACGCTGGCCGACCCGGCCTGGAAGGATCCGCGCCGGGGGCGGCTTTCTCTGTCCGGCCGGGCGAAACGGTTACCCTGGCGGTGCCCTCCGGAAACTTCGGGAACCTTACCGCCGGGATCTACGCCCTCAAGATGGGCGCCCCGATCCGGCGTTTCATCGCCGCCACCAACGTCAACAGGACGGTTCCCGATTACCTTGAAAGCGGCGACTACGAGACCCGGCCTTCCCTGGCCACTATTTCCAACGCCATGGACGTGGGGGCGCCGAGCAATTTCGAGCGCATGACGGCCCACCTTTCCTGGGAGGAGATGCGGCGGATCATCCTGGGGGCTTCCGTTTCCGACGGGGAGACCCGGGAAACCATCGCCGCCGTATACCGGCAGGCCGGCTACTTTCTGGACCCCCACAGCGCCGTGGGCTGGAAGGCGGCGGACAAGCTCCGCGGCCGGGGCCTTCTTGAGGCCGGGCCGTTGGGGATTCTCGCCACCGCCCACCCGGCGAAATTTTCCGAAACCGTGGAACCCCTTACCGGGCCGGTTCCCGTCCCCCCCTCCCTGGCGAAGGCCATGGAGCGGAAGCCCGAAAGCCGTAGCATTCCCGCCGACCCGGCGGTGTTTAAGGAGATCCTGTCATGAACCCCTGCCCCTGCGGTTCCGGCCTTCCCTACGGGGAATGCTGCGAGCCCTACATTACCGGAACGAAAAACCCTCCCACGGCGGAAGCGCTGATGCGCAGCCGTTACTCGGCCTACGTGGTCCACGCCATTGATTATATCGTCGGCACCTGCGTCTCCGACGGCGAAACCGATATCGACCGCCGGGAAACCGCGGCCTGGAGCGGGGAGTCCAACTGGCTGGGGCTTAAAATCATCTCCGTCGAAAAAGGCGGCCCCGGGGACAGCGAAGGGACGGTGGAATTCGAGGCGGCTTACGAGCGGAAGGGCCTTAAGGATGTCCACCACGAAACAGGGCGTTTCAAAAAGAGTGACGGGCGCTGGCTTTACGAAAACGGCAGCGTTTCTACCCAGACTATTGTCCGCTCAAGCCCCAAGGTCGGCCGGAACGATCCCTGCCCCTGCGGCAGCGGGAAGAAGTACAAACACTGTCATGGGCGGTAGCGTTGCTCTTACCGGCTCCGCCGCTTCCAGCGGATGTACACCTGGCGGCCGGTTCCGTTTTCCTGGGGCCGTTCCTCGGTCTCGAACTGGGGCACGGCGCGGAAAAGATCGCCCAGTTTCCTGAACCCGTAGTTCCGGGGATCGAAATCCGCGGAACGGAGGCTTATTTTCTGGCCTACCCCGCCCAGGTAGGCCCAGCCGGATTCATCGGCCAGGTCGTCCACCACGTCCCGCAGCAGTTTGAGGAGCTTGCGATCCGCCTTGAACTCCTTCCGCAGCCGTGAAGCGGGGCGGCTCTCGTCTTCCTCGGCCTCGTCCTGGGCTTCCTCCTTGAGGATTTCGGTGTAGATGAACTTGTCGCATACCGAGACGAAGGCCCGGGGGGTCTTCTTCTCCCCGAAACCGTAGACCGTACAGCCGCTTTCCCGCAGCCTGCTGGCCAGGCGGGTAAAATCAGAATCGCTTGAGACGATGCAGAAGCCCTCAAGCCTCCCGCTGTAGAGCAGATCCATGGCGTCGATGATCATGGCCGAATCGGTGGCGTTTTTTCCGGTGGTGTAGGAAAACTGTTGTATCGGCTGGATGGCGTTCTCCAGCAGCCGGTCTTTCCAGGATCGGAGGTGGGTGCTGGTCCAGTCGCCGTAGATCCGTTTAACCGTGGCGACCCCGTATTTGGCAACCTCATTCAAAAGGCCCTCGATAATGGCGGCCTGGGTATTGTCCGCGTCGATAAGCACGGCAAGTTTTGCCTGGCTCATCTCTTCCTGCTGATTCGCTATGCTCGAAAATGGCAGTAATGGCATCTGTGACTCCTTGTAATTCGTGTTTGCCCACAAACTCGGTCTTTGTGGACAGACTGTGGACTTTAGTCCGCTTTTCCGTCGGAAAAATCCGAAAATCCCCTCAGGTCTCAAAAATAGACTTCTTGATCCGCCTTAAGAGGCTGATTTTCCCCAGGGGGATGCGCAGCAAATTGTCCCCGGTATTTCCGCCGGCGCCTTCCCCCCGCCCGCCGGAGGAAAGGGGGTCCTCCGTCTGGGAAGAGGGATCGAGAACAAGGATGCTTTCCTGTTTCTGTTTCTCCAGCGCCACGGGGATACCGAAGATACGGCTTGCGCTTCCCCCCGACCAGTTCACCTCCACCAGGGATCTGGAAGCGATGGCCTGTTTGGCTATCATTGCCTTCCCCACGTAGTCCAGCCCCCGGGCCTCGAGTTTTTCGTAACGCACCGAAACGCCTGAAAGCTGGGATCCGCTGAGTACCAGGCGGCGTTCGATCCGGGCGGCAAGCTCGTCCCGTTCCGCTTTGGGCAGGCTCAGCTTGTCCAGGGCGGCCCGGAACTGTTCCTTCAGCGCCTCGCCCTCTTCCGGGGAAATTTGCGCCGGCTCCGCTTCTCCGGTATCCGCCCGGTCTGTCCCCCGCTGATCTTTTCCGGGCCCGTAAAGCCGCCCGGCCAGGGATTGGGGAGAGGGGAAACCGGAGGGCTGAACAGGGGAGGAGGATCCCGGCGCGGCGCTGCCGTACCGGGCCATGATGTCCACCCCCGCTTTCCGCAGCGCTTCCGCCGCCGTCTCGATGCCCTGGCTCAAATAGCCCTGGCCCGAATAACCCTGACCCGAATACTCTTGGGCGGAAAGGAGGAAGACCCCCGGCGCGAGAACCCGCCTGACCAGGGAAGCCACGGGCTCCGCCTCCGCAAGGTAACACCGTTCCGGGGAGAGGGAAAGGACGATCCCCTCGCAGAGAGACACCTCCCCGTACCGTTTCTCCCAGTCTTTCAGGGTCCAGAGGAGGCTGTCCCCCAGCCGGTTTCCCGAAAGCCTGGTCAGGAGCTTCTCCATCTCCCCGGCGCCGATCCCCCGGTCGAAGCCCCGAACCACCGAGTCCCGGTTCATCTCAAAGCGCACCACCGTTCCCGCCTCCCGTACCAGGGTAAAGGAGGCCAAGTCGAGGACATCGGCGAAGGAGACGCCCGGGTAGATCACGAAGGAAAAGGGAGCGTCCATGGCCAGGGCCGGAACGGCGGAGGAGGGACCGGTTCCAGACGAAGCGGAGGAGGAGGGATCGGCTTCGGACGGAGGAGGGAGGCCCGGCCCGGAAAGCCAATAATCCGAAACCCGGCGCAGTAAGCCGGCGCTTTCCATCCCCGCCAGGAGATGGTCGAAAACCGGGAAGGACTCCTGCCCCGGAACCGGATCTTCGTTCCGCGGCAGGGTCGCCGCGTAACGCCCCAGGGTAATCCGGGGATAAGCCCGGGAAGGGTTCAGCGCCGCCAGGAACCGGTGGATCAGGGAAGCCAGGAAACGGACGCGGCCCCGGCTCAGGTGGGGCGAGAGAGCGTCCAGCCCCGGCCCCTCAAGGCGGCAGCAGATGCCGGCGGCGCAGTAAACAAGCCGATCCCGGGGGGAAAGATCCCGAAAGGCCGCGAGTTTCTCCTCGTTCACCGCGTTCCTCTTCCCCTCGGCGTTGAGGAGCCCCAGGCAGTAGAGCCCTCCCATAAGGGCTTCCAGATCCAGGCCGGGGAAGATCCGCCCCCCCGTTTCCCGCACCTTTTTGCGGAGGAAACCGCCGGCGGCCTGGGCGGTCTGGCCGCGGCCCTCGGCCTGACTGTGCCCCGGGGCCTTAAACAGGTTCCCCTCCTCCCTGGCGAAGGAGATCAGGGCCGCCAGGAGACGGTCGTCCGGAAGAGGGCCGGCCCCCAAAGCCGCCCCGGTCGCGCCGGGAAGGCCGGTAACGGGAACGGAAGGGAAAACCAGGGCCCGGTTCGCGGCGAAAGGGGCAAGTACGGGTTCCAATACCGGGTTCAGGGCAAGGCGGTTTACCGGATCTTCACGGCCTCCCTCCTGGCCCATCCGGCGGAAGAGGATGAAGCGCTCCTCAAGGTTAAGCAGCAGATCCCGCAGATCCTCCCGGTTGATTTCGCCGTCGAAAAAATCGCCCAGCTCAGCCGGGCCGGGCTGCCCCAGAACGGCTACCGCGGCGATAAGCTTGGCGTCCCTCTCGTCAATGTAGCGGGAGATGTTTCCCCTTATTTCATCCCGGGAAAGAAAAGCCGAAAGTTCCCCCAAAAGGCGCTGCTTGTTGAAGGGCGTCTTGATGTTTCCGAAGACGCTCCGCAGGAGATCGAAAAAATCGCCGTCCCGCAGGGTCATCAGCGCGGATTTCCAGTCCTCCACCGCACAGAAAGCCTTGGAGGGGGAAGCGGAATCCCGGGCCGGGAAAGATGCCTCCATCCCTAAGCTCCCCAGTGCTGAATGGAGTACTTGTAGCCCTGTTCAGCCAGAAACTTCTGCCGGTTCGCGGCAAATTCTTCCTCCACCGTGTAGCGGGAAACCAGCGTGTAGAACCAGGAATTCCTCCCCCTGGGGGAAGCTTCCGGGGA
>JAITQR010000246.1 GCA_031288815.1 Treponema sp. | reverse complement strand
GAAAAAGAGAGGCCGTCCAGGGCCTTGACCTGCGTATACTCCCGGTGAAAAAGGGAAAACGCGGCGGGCAGGAAGCCTTTCCGGCGTTTATGAACCCGGAAGCTCTTCCGGATATCCAGCAGTTCTATAAATCCACCGTCCTCCCCCGAATCTTCCCCCGCTTCCATCATGGGAACATAGTAAAGAAGGGCCTACAAAATGTCAAATCCGGGGCTCAGGGCCCCCGAAGGCTCCCGGCTCAGGGGTCCCTCAGTTCGTGCAGTTCCTTGAGGCCCCGCAGCTTGAAGGTGGCTTTCTCCTGGATCTGGCGGACCCGCTCCCGGGTAATGCCCATGACCCTTCCCGTCTCTTCCAGGGTAAGGGGTCTTTCCCCGTTAAGTCCGTAACGGAGATGGATGATCTTCGTTTCCCGCTCGGACAGGCAGGAAAGAATGTCGCCCATGGTTTCCTGCAGGGTTACGGAGAAGACCGCGTCGAAAGGCTCCACCATGGACTCGTCCTTGATAAGGTCCGAAAGCCGGGTAAGGTTCCCGTCGTCAACGATGGTATCCAGGCTCGTGGTCTCCTGGGAAAGCTTGATGACTTCTTTTACCTTGGAAACCGGTACCCCCAGGTACTCGGAGAGTTCCTCGTTACTCGGGTCCCGGCCCAGATCCTGGGTAAGCTGCTTGGTAACAAAGTAACATTTTTTTATCGTATTGAGCATGTGAATGGGAATACGGATAACCCGGCCCTTGTCGGCGATACTTTTGATGATGGCCTGCCTTATCCACCAGGTTCCGTAAGTGGAAAAACGGCAGCCCCTGGTATAGTCGAAACGCTCCACCGCCTCGATTAAACCGATGTTGCCCTCGTTGATCAGATCCAGGAGGGAAAGCCCCCGGTGCTGATAATTTTTCGCTATGGAAACCACCAGGCGCAGATTTGAGTTTATCAATTTGTTTTTGTAAAAAAGCAAGGTTTTTTCCAAAACCGCCTTTTTCTGCCTGTTGATGCCGTCCTGGGGATTCGCGTCCAGAGCCTCTCCGAGCCGTCCGATTTCTCCCCGCAGTTCCATGATTTTTTCGCCTGTATTCCGCTCCTCCTGCACCGACAGCAGGGGGTATCTTGAAATCTGTTTAAAATACAACGCCAGCGAATCGGTTTCTTTTACAGGTTTCGATTTTTTTTGCGGTCTGGCGGCATGGGAAACCCCAGGCCATTCCTTCACGCCGTTGAGTACGGGCCGGTTTTTCCCCAGCTTCTCTCTGGCGGTTCCTTTCTGCAAGACTGCCTTTGCCATGCTGATACCCTCTTTTTCTATATTTTTGTGCTTAAACCCCGCCGGGCGTACACCTTGAAAACAATCACGCCCGCTATAGGTTTCTCTTTACCCGGAGCCAAACTCGCAAGCCCGGATTTTTCTTGGGCTATGCCCTGGGCGCCTTGGAAGGATCGATGGGGTTATTGTTCCGGTAAACCAGGAAGAAAAGCTGCGGTTTCAGTGAGACCGCGTCGATTCCCAGTTTTCCAAGTTCAGTCCCCGACCCGACACGGTCGCCCTCTTTTACGGACAGGCTTTCACAGCCGCCGTATACATACAAATAACCTCCCGCAACTTGAACTATCGCTACCCTGCCGAAACCACGGTAAGGGCCCGCGGATACTACCGTTCCCTGGATAAGACTCCGGACGGATTCGGCCTGCTCGCCTTCCACCACCACGCCGGAGAGTTTCCCCGTCATGTAGACAATCTCCTTGGGATTCACCGGCCAACGCAGGGACACGTCCACCGTCTTCAAGGCGGTGGATCGGGGATCCGTCAGGGGAACCCCTCCGGCGCTTCCCAAAACCTGGGTTTCGCCGGAATTTTTCTGCCCGTCCAATGCGGCTTTAACCGTCCCGGTATTCCCTGTAAGGGTAGTACTGGCGCTGTTAACCACGACCCCGCTGTTTCCAGTAATACTTTTCCCCAAACCAGCTACACCATCCTCGTCGATTTGATCCGCCCCGGTTTGAGGGATACGGATACGCTCCCCCTCCTTGAGCACATACTCCGGGCCGAAACCATTGGCTTCCCGCAGGGCGTCCAGGCTGACGCCGTTTTTCCGGGCGATACCGTACAGGGTCTCGTTCTTCAACACCCGGTGTTCGATAAATCCGTCATTCCGGGGAATCTTGAGACCTTTGCCGATTTGGAGCCGTGAAGGATCGGCAATACGGTTATAGTCCATCAGAACCTCCGGCTTAATCCCATATGAACGGGCGATGGAGTAGATGGTCTCCCCCTTCTCCACCACATGAACCGTTTCTTCCCCTCCCATCGCCGCCGGTAACAAAACAGAAAAAAAGAAAACAAACAGGGAGAAAACTGAGAAAACACCCTTTCGTTGGTTCATATCGTTTCATTATCGGTAGCCTATAGGGAATATACACGCATTTCCAAAACACGCACAAGTTTTTTTTGACAGGTAAAAAAATATTGTTGTAATATAACACCATAAATTTCCAAAAAAATACAAAAGGAAGCGCCATGGGACTGGAAATTGAGCTGAAAGCCTGGGTAGAGGACCCGGAGGCCCTAAAAAAAAGCCTGGATACCTGGGGAGAGCATGAAAAAGCCTACGAAAAAAGCGATACCTACTGGCTGCCCGCCGGGAAACCGGCCCTGGGGCCCGGCAATGAGGCGCCCTCCGGGGAATTCCCGCCGAGGGGAAAGATTCCTCCTTCCGGTATCAGGGTACGCCGGGAACAGAGCGCCGGCCGGGACGGGAAAAGTTCCGAAAGAACCCTGATAACCTACAAAATCCGGGAACTGGCCGGGGAGGTGGAAGTAAACGAGGAACGGGAATTCGAGGTAAAGGACGAGTCTGCCTTTGAGGATCTCCTTGTCCTGCTGAATCTGGAACCCCGGATCAGGAAGAAAAAAAAGGGCTGGGCCTGGAACTGCGGCGGAAGCCCTCCTGTCCTGGCGGAGCTTTCCCATGTGGAAAACCTGGGCTGGTTCATCGAGCTTGAAATAATAAGCGGAAAGGCCGATGGAGAGATCGTAAAAGGGGAACGGGAACGGCTCCTTGCCCTGCTGGACAAGCTGGGTATCCCCCGGGACCGGATAGAAACCAGGCCTTACACACTTATGCTGAAAGAGCGTTCTGTTAAAGAGCGCCCTTGAGCAAACACCGGAAAATCCCCATACTTGCCCCATGGAAACCCCCTACAAAAGGCCGAGCTGGGACGAATACTTTATGGAAGTCTGCGAGGCCATTTCCAAACGGGCCACCTGCGACCGGGGCCGCTCGGGCTGCGTTATCGCCCGGGACAACCAGATTCTGGTTACCGGTTACGTGGGCGCCCCGGCGGGACTCCCCCACTGCGACGAGGTCGGCCACCAGCTTAAAAAGATGCTCCACGAGGACGGCAGTATTACCACCCACTGCGTACGGACCGTCCACGCCGAACAAAACGCCATCTGCCAGGCCGCCAAGCGGGGCATCGCCATCGGAGGCTCAACCCTTTACTGCCGTATGACCCCCTGCCGCACCTGCGCCATGCTGATTATCAACTGCGGCATCGTCCGGGTGGTCTGCCAGCGCCGCTACCACGACGCGGAAGATTCGGAGAAGATGTTTGAAACGGCGGGGATAAGCCTGGAGTATATCTCCGGCGAAGTGCAGCGCTACGAGGCCCAGTGAGCATGATCCTCTGGCTTGCCACGGGCAATGCCCATAAACGGGCCGAGCTTGCCGGGATCCTTTCCGGCCACGACATACGCGTCCCCGGGGACGCGGGAATCGACGGCTTCGATCCGGAGGAAACGGGAAACAGCTTTCTGGAAAACTCCCTCCTCAAGGCCCGGGCCCTGTACCGGCTCCTGGCCCGGCGGGGGATTTACGGGCCGGTTATCGCCGACGATTCGGGGCTCTGCGTGGAGGCCCTGGAGGGACGGCCGGGGATATACTCGGCCCGTTACGCCGGTCCCGGCCGGGTTTCCGGAGAGGGGGCCCGTGAAAGCCCTTCGGGATCCGTCAGGCTCGGCGCCGGGGAAAGGAACGCCCTGCTCCTGGCGGAACTGGGAGACCGGCCGGACCGGAAGGCCCGCTTCGTCTGCGCCATGGTGCTCCTTTGGGACGAAAACCGTTTTTACGGTGTCCAGGAAACCCTGGAAGGGGAAGTGGTTCCGGATCGGGAAGGCCGGGGGGAGGGGGGCTTTGGCTACGACCCCATCCTCTACATCCCCGAACTGGGACGCACGGTGGCGGAACTTCCGGAAGAGGAAAAAAACCGCCTCAGCCACCGGG
>JAITQR010000215.1 GCA_031288815.1 Treponema sp. | reverse complement strand
TGTTTTACCGGAACCATAGCGGCGGCCACGGTCCTTACCGTGGGCATTGTCCCGGCTTCCAAGATCGCCCTGGCCCTGGGCCTGCTCCAGACCGGGGTGGCTATCGGCAACTCCGTGGGCCCTCTTATGGGCGGGCTTATCTCCGACTTTCTGGGCCACCGGATCGCCTTCCTCAGCACCGGCCTGACCCTGGCCAGCGCGGGGATCATCGTCCTGAAATGGGTGGAAGACGAGGCGCCCCGGCGTCACCTGGCGAAGGGGGAGCGCATCCGTTTCTTTCCGGATGTAAAGCCGATTCTGGAATCCCCTACCCTGATTACCCTGATGCTCTGTACCTTTATCATCCAGGCGGCCAACACCACCGCCGCCCCCATGCTGCCCCTGTTCCTCCGGGAAATCGCCGAGGACAGCAGGTACATCGGCTCCGCCACGGGGATAGTGCTGGGGGTCGGGGCGGCTTCCACCGCGGTGGCTTCCATAGTGGCGGGCCAGTACTCGGCCCATTTCGGCTACTGGCGGACCCTGTTTTTTTGCCTCGCCGCCGGGGCGATCCTGACGGTTCCCCAGGCCTTCGTTACCAACATGGTCCAGCTTACCGTGTTTCGGGCCCTGTCCTCGTTTTGCCTCGGGGGCGCCGCCCCGGTACTAAACGCCATCCTCGCGGTGAGTACCGACAAGGATCACCAGGGCAGCGTCTACGGTTTCAACTCATCGGTTTCCTCCGCCGGCGGCGCCCTGGGCCCCATGATCGGTTCGGCGGTGGCCATGATAAGCTACCGGATGGTCTTTCTCGCCACCGCCGCGCTCCTGGGTTTCTCCGCCTGGGAAACCCGGCGCAGGGAAAAACGGGCCGGGGAAGAGCGGCGGGGCGCGAAGCCCAAGAACGCCTGATTAGTGTCTGTCCACAATGTAGTAGCTTGATTAGCCTAAAAGACATACTTTGAAATTTTACCACCAGGGCCGAAGGCCAGGCGAAAAGGCGCACGAAGGAGGAATAAAATTAGGAAATCCGGCCCTTCGTGTACCTTTGTGCGCTGGCCAAATGGCCTTGGTGGTTAATATTCTTCATTTCTGCCTGGTTTTTCTCTTACCCGGCTGTTTAGTTCAATCAAGGTAGTAGAAGCATTATGGACAGACGCTCATTGCCGGGGCTTTTTCAAAACCCGGAAACCCCGTTCCCCGCGGCCCTCCCCGCGATAGGCGGCGTAAGGGAAAGGGGAAACCACCTATACAGGCGCTTCGTATTTACCCGAACCCCGCCGTATGGCCTATTATTTTCGCAAGGCAGTCGGAACCGCGGCTCGAGTCCGCATGAGGGACAGGCACTGTTTGGCGGTTTCAAGCCGGTTTCGAGGCAGGGCCGCTTTTAAAAGCGGCTTATTCCCCTAACATCTTTATGAAACGGAGAGGCAGTATGACATTCAACGGGTATCATCACATCGGTCTTTGGGTAAAGGATTCCCAAAAGAGTCTGGATTTCTATACCAAGGGTCTGGGCGGGAAGGTGGTGTTCAGCTTTCCCACGGCGGACACGGGCAAGATTGTCTACCTGGTGGATCTGGGGGCTAACGCGGTGGTGGAGATCATCCCCCGGGGGAACGGGGAGGAAGAAAGCAACGCCCACTGGGCCCACGTGGCGATCCGCACCGACGACGCCAGGGCCGCCTACGATCTGGCGATCAAGGCCGGGGCGCTTTCCCGAACCGAGCCTAAAGATAACATGCTTGGAACCATGGCGGTTTGCAACGCCTTTGTACTGGGGCCCGACCATGAGGTTATCGAATTTTTCCAGGTTAATAATCAATGAAAACCGTTCTCTGTTATGGGGATTCCAATACCTGGGGCTACAATCCCCATACCGGCGGCCGTTACGATCACAAAACCCGCTGGCCCATGGCGCTGAAAAATATTTTGAACCGGGACGCTCCGCCGGAGGATCCCCTCTGGTGGGTGGTGGAGGAAGGCCTCAACGGCAGGACAAGCTGCCGGGAAGATCAGGTTGAGGGGGATAAAAACGGACTGCGGCAGCTTCTGCCCATCCTGGAAAGCCACAAACCCCTGGACGTGGTGGCGGTAATGCTGGGGACCAACGACTTAAAGCCCCGGTTCAGCCCCATGCCCTACGACATCGCCCGGGGGGTTCAGCGGGTGGCTATGGCGGCCAGGGATTCCGGTCTGGGCCCCGGCGGAGGCGCTCCCAAAGTGGTCGTTATCTGCCCCCCGCCGACGGTGGATTCCCCGGTCTTCAAGCCCAAATTCGGGGACTCCATGGAGCTTTCAAAAAAACTTCCCCCCCTCTACCGGCAGCTTGCCCGGGAATGCGGGGCCGTCTACCTGAACGCGGGGGAGCATATCAGTTCCAGCGGCGCCGACGGCATCCACCTGGATCCGGAAGCCCACCTGAAACTGGCGGAACTGGTGGCGGAGATCCTGCGGGGCCTCTGAAATTCCGCCTGAAAACAGGATTACTTCTTCCCCGAATAAAGGGTAAAGGCCAACTCTTCGTAGGATTCTTTGATCAGCTTGTACCAGAGGATCTTCTTTCGGGTCAGCACCTTGCTCTTGCGTCCCTGGGCCAGGAGTTTTTCGTAAACAAGAACGCCGTTTTTCGCGGCCCGCAAGGTTTTGCAGGTATTTTCGGAAAAGATATCCTGGGCCCTGGCCTCGATTTCCTGGTTCATCGCTGAATCATACCGGGAAAGGAGGCTGTCGTAGCGGGCGGAGATCCCCCTGAGGTAATCAAAGATCAGATGGTCGAAATCCGGCAGCATGCTGATGATTCCTATCAGATGCCGGAGTATTCCTACCGCGGAAGGATAGTCTTCTTCCGTGGCGTAGTACTTTATGGCCTGACGGCATAGATTTACTACCGACTGGTTGCTCAGGGCCGAAAGGCCCGCTACCGGCTGCGGGGGATTCACGATAAAGGGGGGCATACTTACCACCGTCTTGGCGATAAGGCTCAAAATATCCAGGAATATCCGCTGCTCCCACAGGTTTTCCCGGATCGAGGCGAAAAGCTTCTGCAGGGGTTCGCTGATCTTCTCCTTGTACCGATCCTTGCCGTCGAATACCACCTCGCAGGTGGGAAGCATAACACCCTTGAATTCGATCATCCCCGTGTCAAGAAAGTAAACCGCGTTATCCCGGAAAAGGGCGCATTTTTCCGTTTGGTTTTCCTTGATAAAATTCATCTGTACCTGTTTGCTTACCATGACCCTGGATTCCCGGGGGGAAAGCTCGTTGGCCCTGGTCTGGAGCCGCGCGCCGATATTGAGGAGGAAGCCCGAAAGATCCCCGTCCTCGGTGACAATAAGCGGGCTCGTGATATTCCCCCCCGTAATCCCCGCGGATATCTTGAATACCGGAAGGCTGCCGGCCGCGCTGCCCTCGCGGCGGTTGGATATGGAGGGATCTTTCACCACTTCGGTCTTGGCGAAGTAGTCGATAATGCTCAGGGTAACGGTAAGGGCGTCGGTGGCGCTGGGGGAGACCACGACCATCTCGTCCCCCCGCTCCCTGCGGCTTACCGACTGGCACTGGGTGGAGATAGTCCGGATTTCGTGGTTGATGATCTTGTCCAGGGTATGGAGCCGGGAGAGGTTGTTCCGTGATTCCTGGCAGAATTTGGTATAACCGTGGATGTCCAGCATGCAGATGTAGATGTTCGCCACCTGCATGGTCCGCCTGATATCCCCCGCCTTGGGAAAATCTTTGTCGGAAACAACCATCTCCCGCCAGAGCTTCCGGTGAGTTTCGGGAGAAATATCGGCGAAAAAGCCCCAGTTAAGCCGTTTTATCAGATCAAAAACCTGCAAAATTACGTTCTGCGCCGTTTGACTCTTGATGATGGGCTTAACGAATTGTTTAAGCTGGGAAAAAGCGGTGATCTCCCGGGACATAACTTTCTCATATAGAAAGAAAAACAGTTCGTATTCAGTCGTGCTCGCGTTGAAATCGTTTAAGTCTTTCATCATTGAGTACTCTCTTGCGATTCGCCTATAAAGGGGGCTGCCTCAAAACCTGGTTCTGAAACAGCAGCCGTACATTTCAATGTAAAAACCGCCTAAAGTCCCGCTTTTACAAAGCCAAATTAGAAAATTGGGTTTGAAAACCGCTTGAAACTTAGACAATTATACCAAAAACATACATTTGTTGATATGGATGGCTGGTTTATTTAAGCGTTTTGCAGTATATTTTGAACCGGAGGGGTACATGGAAACAGCTGAATCTTTAAATGTCTCCGGGATCGCGCTTACCGAGGCTAACAGACCCTACGACGCGATACCCCTGTTTCAGAAGGCCCTGGTGATGGAACCGGGAAACCCCTTGTTGTGGCTGAACCTCGGCATCGCCCAGCAGCGAACCGGAGACTACGAGGAGGCGATCAACAGTTTTTCCCGTGCGGTGGTTATAGAGGACGGCCTTGCGGAGGCGTGGGTTTCCATGGGACTTATCTACTACGAACTGGAACAGTTCGAGCTTTCCGAGGAGTGTTACCATTCGGCGCTGGATCGGGATGAATACGCCCCGAAGACCTGGAACAACCTGGGGGTGCTGTACTTTACCGAGGGGAGTTTCGAGGAAGCCCGCCATTGCTTTGAGGAAGCCATAAGCCTTTCCCCGGTTTACTATGAAGCCCTGTACAATCTGCGGGATACCTGCCGGGAGCTGCAGGATTACCCGGCGGCCGCGGAATTTGAACGGATACTCTCCGGCCTTTCGCGCGGTTCCGCCGACCGCTACTCCCCCGAAAGAAACCGGAGGCGGGACGCGCGGGACAGACGCGGCGGGTTCAATTACGTCGGGGAACCCGAATGATCGTTCACGGATAAACGGCAATTCCAATGAAGGTTCTCTATGTCGCCGAACTGGTAGGAAAAGCCGGGCTCTACTCGTTCAAACAGGGCATCGCCGAACTGAGAAAAAGCGCCTCATTTGATTTTGTGATTGTCTGCGCCGACGGGGCTACCGGCGGAAACGGGCTGGGCAGAAACCACGCCGCCTATATCCGCAAGCTGGGCGCCCAGGTGCTTACCACCGGGGAATGTTGTTTTTACAAAAAAGATCTTACCGAAAACCTTGAAAAGATCCCCTACGTGCTACGGCCGGAAAACCTGAACGCCGGGGCGCCGGGTGTCGGTTCCCGGGTTTACAAGGCCGGGAACGAAAAAGTGGCGGTAACGGTGCTGCTGGGGCAGAGCGGTTTCGGCAAGCTCCACGGGGACAATCCCTTTTCCCTGCTCCCCAGCCTCCTGGAACGGCTGCGGCAGGAAACCCCCTACGTAATCGTCGATTTTCACGCCGGGGCCACGGGAGAAAAAAAGACCCTCTTCGCCGCGGCGGACGGCCGCTGTTCCGCGGTGATCGGTTCCCATACCCGGGTACAGACCGCGGACGAGACGGTACTGCCCGGCGGTACCGCGGTGATAAGCGACGCGGGCCGTACCGGCAGCGCCGAGTCGGTAGGGGGTGTGGAAATCGAGGGACGGATAAAGGAATACCTCAGCGGAATCCCCGACTGGACGAAGGAAGCCATAGACAAGCCGGAATTCCAGGGGGTGCTTCTGGATCTGGATAAAAGCGGCAGGGCCCTGTCTATCCGGCGGATCCGCCTGCCCCTGCCCGGAATGGTCCGGCAGGAGAGGGAGGGCCAGGACGAGGGGAGGGACGCCGGGGACGCCGCCGGGGAAAGGGTTGAATGAGGGGGCGGGTGCTGGACCTGAGCGGAAACCTGGTGACCCTTGAGCCGGAACGGCCGCCCCAGTGTTTCGGCTGCGTGCGGGGGGAATGTAAAAAGATGGCCCCGGTAAAAGCCGAAAATACGCTGGACAGGGAGCTTGCGCTAGGCCGGTTGGTGGAAATCGGCGTAAGCGGAACGGCGCTTTTTATCCAGGCCCTTGAGGCCTTCCTGCCGCCCCTGGCGGGTTTTGCCGGGGGCTACCTGCTAACGGCCTGGCGCTTCCCCTCCCTGGGCGAGGCTCCCCGCGCCGCGGCGGGGGTCCTGCTCCTCTTTGCCGCCGCCGCCGCGTTTTACGCCTTCCGCAAACGTTTCCCCCCAAAAACCATTCTCCGGATCCGGCGGGTTCTGTAGTAGAGAATATAGACTGGTTTCCCGGCCTTAAAGCATTGTTGGGTCTTGCCGATCTTGATATAAATGTCCCAAGAGTTAGACAGGTTTGTAGACCTTCTGGAAGGCCTTTTCGAGCTTAAGAAGTCCGATCTGGATTTCGGTATCTACCGGATACTGAACATCCGCCAGGGGGAGAATCCGTCAATTCCTGCGGGAAGACCTTCCCGTGAAGGTTCGGGATATCATTGCCCCCGATGCGGAAGACCGGGAAAAACTCAAAACCGAAATCGCTGAAATTGAAAAGACCGCCGCCGATTTCGGTGTGGAAGTTGAAAAGAGTAAAAAAGCCGGACGTTGCGCCGAACTCAAGTACCTTCTGGCCCAGGGTGCGGATCTGGAAAAGCCTGGAAGCCGGTGTATACTCCCACCTGTACAATTTTTAACCGCTACTACGATGAAGGGGACTTTATCTCCAAACGGCGTTACCGGGAAGGGGTCTATGCCATCCCCTGCGAAGGCGAGGAGGTTAAACTCTACTGGGCAAACCAGGACCAGTATTACATAAAGACAAGCGAAAACTTCAGGGACTATTCCTTCAAGGCCGAAGGCAAGACCGTTCATTTCCGTACCGTGGACGCTTCCACCGAACAGAACAACAACAAGAAAAACAGCTGCGCCAAGCGCTGCTTCATGCTCCTCTGTCCGGCCAAAAACGCGGAACACAAAACTATCGAAGCAAACGGCGATGATACCGAACTGACGGTCCGATTTGTGTACGATGTGCCGGAGGAGAAAAAGAACTACCACGAAGAAAATTACGCTGCTATGTGCGCGACGATAGCCAAACAGCACAAGACATGGCTTTTTCTGACGGAGGCCCCGAAAGACCGATTCTGCCCGTTTTTTCGCCCAACCCGGTCACTCTTTCCATGTCCCTTTTACTATACACCCTTC
>JAITQR010000185.1 GCA_031288815.1 Treponema sp. | reverse complement strand
TCCGCCTCCCTGTCCGGTTTCCCGGCGGCGCTGTATACCCGGTTTCCGTAAACTTTTGGATCGTAGCGGTAGGCGGCCCGGGGCTCCTCAAAGCCCACCAGGCTCTCGGCGGAGGCAAGGAAGCCCCCGTTCAGGGCGGTAGCGGCGATACTCCGGGCGTCCATCAGGGCCACCGAGGCGATCTGGCCGCCGGAAGGCTTGCTTCCCTCCCGGTTGGGGAAATTCCGGGTACTGTGCCGGATGGAAAGGCCGTTGTTGGCGGGCACGTCCCCCGCGCCGAAACAGGGGCCGCAGAAGGCGGTGCGGATCACCACGCCGGCGGCGATAAGCTCCGCGGCGGCGCCGTTCCGGGTAAGCTCCAGCATCACCGGCTGGCTGCCGGGGTACACGGAAAGGGAGAAAGCCCCGGCCATAACTCCGCCCTTCCCCTGGCCGGGAGCGCCGCCGGCTTTCAGGTCCGGGCGGGAAAGGATAGCCGCGGCGGCCATGATATTGTCGAAGGTTCCCCCGGCGCAGCCCGCGATAATCCCCTGATCCACCCGGATACGGCCCTTCCCCAGGATCTTGTCCCGAAGCCTGAGGGACACTTGAGCTTTCCCGGATGCCTGGGGTTCCTCCAGGGCTTTGGCGGCGTCTTTTTCCACCCGGGCGAAGATATCTTCCCCGTTGGCAAGCACCTCGTCGATGGTAAACACGTTACTGGGATGAAAAGGCAAGGCTATCATGGGCTTCACGGCGGAAAGGTCGATCTTGATGAGGCCGTCGTAATAGGCAAGGCTTTCGGGGCCCAACTGCCGGTAATCCTCCGGCCTGCCGTGGGCGCCGAGGAAATCCCGTACCGCCTCGTCGGTTTCCCAGACGGTGGACCAGCAGGTGGTCTCGGTGCTCATCACGTCGATACCCGCCCGGAAGTCCAGGGGGAGGGAGGCAATCCCCGGCCCGGCAAATTCCAGGGCCGCGTTCTTTACAAAGCCGTTCTTGAATACCGCGCCCACAAGTTCCAGGGCCACATCCTGGGGCCCTACCCCCGGCCGGGGCTTTCCATCCAGATACACCAGAATCACCCGGGGATAACCGATCCTGTAACTCTGTTTGAGGAGCTGCTTCACCAGCTCTCCGCCCCCCTCCCCTACCCCCATGGTTCCCAGGCAGCCGTAGCGGGTATGGCTGTCGCTGCCCAGGATCATCTTGCCGCAGCCCGCGGCGGCTTCCCGTACAAAGGAGTGGATCACCGCCAGGTGGGGGGGTACGAAAACCCCGCCGTACCTTTTCGCCGCCGAAAGACCAAAGACGTGGTCATCCTCGTTAATGGTGCCCCCCACTGCGCAGAGGGAGTTATGGCAGTTGGTAAGGTAATAGGGCATGGGAAAGGCCTCCAGGCCGCTTACCTTGGCGGTCTGTATGATGTTGACAAAGGTAATGTCGTGGGAAGCCATAGCGTCGAAGGAAAGGGCAAGAGGGAAACCGGGGCCCGCCTCCTCCTTCCCCCGGTGATGGGCGGCAAGGATACGGTGGGTTATGGTTCCCCTCCGGGCAACGCTCCGGGCCTTTTCCCTGTCCGGGAAGGACGCTCCCGGCGTTTCGGACAGTTTCCTGTCCAGAAGGCCGCTGTTTTCCCCCTCGTCAATTACCAGTTCCCGGCCCTTCAGCAACCAGACTCCCTTGTCAACCAGCTCTATCATCCTGAAACCTCTCTTGCGATACGGGCCCGTCCCAAAACCCGGCCGGTTTTGAAGAGGCCCTTTTTTCAACAGGTTCTAAAAAAACGGGCTTTCGGAAAACCCCAGGGGACTTAAAGCTTCACATTATCCCGCCAGAAATGAACCGGCTTCCAGCCGAGGATCTCTTTCGCCTTCCGGTTACTCAAAAGAGTGTGGTAAGCGTCCACAGGGCAGCGGATATCGGTGACGGCGGGATACTCCGCCTTCAGGAGTTCCCCGGTGGTGATATCCATGCTGGTGTCATCCGCCGCGAGGTTAAGTTTTATCGAGCCCAGCCCGTCCTTGAGGATCGCCAGCTCACAGGCGGCGGCAATGTCCCGGGCATCGATGTAGCTCCAAAGTATTCCCTTCCGCTGTTTGGAATCGTGGATAAAGCCCGGAAAGTTCAGGTACTTTGTCTTGTCGATCACGTTGCCCAGCCGGAAGGAAACCACCTGCATACCCGTTCTGCGGTGGAACACGTCGGCGGAGGCTTCGGCGCAGATCTTGGAAAGGCTGTAGGCGTCTTCCGGCAGCAGGGGATGATCCTCGTCCACCGGAACGTATTTGGGTATCAGGCCCGTCTTGGAGGTGACCACGCCATAGATACACTCGCTGGAAGCCAGAACCGCATTCCCAAGACCCTTTCCCGCGGCGGCTTCAAGGATGTTATAGCTGGCGGTAACGTTATTGGCAAAGGTTACCTCGTTGGGGTACCAGTAGGCCCGGGGAATCGCCGCCAGGTGGATCACCGCGTCGGCCCCTTCCAGTACGCCGTAACATTCCCCCAGGCTGCCCAGATTCGCCGGGATAAACCGGGCCTTAGGCACAGGCTCCGCCGGGGTTTTGATGTCGGTACTCACCACATCGTAGCCCTTTTCAACAAAGTACCCGACCACCGCTGGCCCCAAGAGTCCCGCCGCGCCGGTTATGGTTACCCGCATAGATTCCCTCCGGATGTAAAAGTTAGGGTTTACAACGGCCCTGGCAAAACTTCAGTTTTGAAAGGACAGCTTTGGATTTAACGGGAAAAACCGTGTCTTGACCGGTTTTTCCAAAGCCAGTTTCAAAACTAACCGAGTTTTGAAACTGGATCAATATACAAAATTCGCGCTTTTTTAGATAGCGTACCCGGCGGCCTCTCGCGCCGCTCCCACCGGGGAACGTTAGAAACGGCAACGCGCGATATAGACATAATTGGCAAAAATCCGGTATACTATATCAATACACCCGCCTATAATCAGAATCTTCGCAGGGTGGGTTTAAATAGAGGAGGGCAGTTGTCGGATAAGGATTTACGGATTAACGAGCAGATCCGGGTGCGGGAAGTACGCTTAATCCGGGACGAGGGTGAACGGCAAGGGGTCATCAGCACTCTGGAAGCCCTCGAAATAGCCAGAAGCATGGGTCTTGATCTGGTGGAAGTTGCCCCCCAGGCGGTTCCGCCGGTGGTTAAGATTCTGGATTACGGTAAGTACAAATTCGAAAACGAAAAAAAAGTCCGGGATTCCAAAAAGAAACAGAAGCTTTTAAAGCTCAAAGAAATCCGGATGCAGCCGAAGATTGACGACCACGATTTGGATTTTAAGTCCAAACACGTGCGGGAATTCCTCGGAGAGGGTAACAAGGTCAAGGTAACCGTCCGTTTCCGCGGCCGGGAACTTGCCCACACCGAATTGGGGCTGGTCGTCCTTAAGGATGTGCTGGCCCGGGTGGAAGGGGATTATGTAATGGATAAACCGCCGGCTATGGAAGGACGGTTTATGTCCATGGTTTTAAGCCCCAAATCCAAAAAATAGACGGTCCCCAGTTAAGGGACGGAACATGGAGTGGCAAAATGCCTAAGATGAAAACCAAGAAAAGCGCCGCGAAGCGTTATTCCTTTACCGGAACGGGTAAAGTTAAGTACAAGAAACAGAACCTCCGCCATATTCTTACCAAGAAGTCCGCAAAACGGAAGCGGAATCTTCGTCAGGGGGGTATTCTGTCCGGTGACAACGTGCCGGTTATTAAAAAGCAATTGCTACCTTACGGATAGGAGGGGGATAAAATGCCAAGAGCTGTAGACGGGCCTAAACGGAAAGATCATCGTAAAAAGATACTGAAACAGGCCAAGGGTTACTGGGGCCGCCGACATTCAAACTACAAGACCGCCAAAGACGCGGTTACCAAAGCGCTTTTCTATGCGTACCGGGACCGGCGGGATCGGAAAGGGGATTTCCGGCGGATATGGATCATCCGGATCAACGCCGCCTGCCGGGCGGAGGACATTTCCTACTCCCGGCTGGTAAACGGCCTCAACAAGGCGGGGGTTAAGATAGACCGGAAGGTCTTGGCTTACCTCGCGGTGGAAGACGCCGCCGCTTTTAAGGCGGTAGTGGCTCAGGCGAAGACGGCTTTGGGGGCTTAATATGATCACCCTTGAGCAAGTCAAACTGCTGGAATCAAAGGCTGTCCGGGCTATCGAGTATGTTGAACGGGTTTCCCGGGAAAACGCCCAGTTACAGGGGAAACTTGATTCCTACCAGAAGCGGATTGACGAGCTGGAGGTTGTGATCCGGCAGTTCAAAGAGGATCAGAGCCGTATTGAGGAGGGTGTCCTTGCCGCTTTGGACAGGCTCAATCAGTTCGAAGACGCTATAGAACGGAGCCTTTCGCGGGAGAGTGAAAAACCTCAAGAAACAGTCCAGGCGCCGGCTCCTGTTTCGCCTGAACCGCCCTCTGGCCCCACCCTGGAAGCCGAGCCGGAGATGGAACAGGAAGATGAATCGGAAAATTTGGAATTATTAGACGAAGGAACCTTTTCCCTTTCCGAAGAGGGTGGGGATAAAGAAGAGCCTGAAAACGGGGAATTGGACATCTTTTAGGCAATCCCCATGCCGGTTGATCTTTACCTGGATATTCTTGGCGCCCCCTTTTTCATTACGGTGGATGAAGATCCGGCCTATCTGGATCGCCTTTTGGTAAATTACCGGAACGCGGTTGATGATGTCCGTAAATCCACCGGCCTCAAGGATAAGGATGCCCTTAAAATCGCCATCCTGACAGGTTTTAGCCTCTGCGATGAACTGGAAAAACTCAAAGTAATTATTGAAAAGGGCGGCGAGGAGGAACAGAAAACTCTCCAGCGTACCCTTAACCTTTTCAGCCGTCTTGACGAGGCTATGGAGAAGCTGAAACTGCCCGATATGAGCGAAAACGCGAAAATTCCGATCTCTCCGTCCGGATCTGTCCCTGTCTCATTACCCTTGCTTTACAAACTGCAAAACACGGTAAAGCACTACGAATGGGGTTCCCCGGTGCACATCCCCGCCCTTCTGGGAGCGGACAACTCTCAGGCCGCGCCCTGGGCGGAACTGTGGATGGGGGTTCACCCCGGCGGTCCTTCCCGGATCGCGGGAAACAAAACGGTTACGAATAATCCCGCCAACGCGCCTCAGGCCGGGGAGCTTAGCCTTAGGGATCTTATCGCCGCCAATCCGGAACGGTATGTGGGGAGATCCGCCGCGAAAAGCTTCGGCGGCCTCCCCTTTCTCTTTAAACTCCTGGCGGCGGCAAAACCTCTCTCCATCCAGGCCCACCCCAATTTAGGGCAGGCCCGGGAAGGCTGGCGGCGGGAGAACGAGAAGGGCATCCCCCTGGAGGCTCCCAACCGGAACTACAAGGACAATTGCCACAAGCCGGAGATACTCTGCGCCTTAAATCCCTTTACCGCTATGTGCGGTTTCCGGCCCCCCGAGGAAATAGACTCCCTTCTGGCAAAGCACTTCGATGGAGCCCCCCGTTCTTTGCGTGAGGGTATCGGCCTTCTGCAAACAGCCCTGAACGGAAAGGATCCTCTGAAAGGCTTCCTTGAGGCGCTGTTTCGCCTCTCGCCGGAAACCCTGGGGGAGCTTACCGTTTATGCCCGGGAAACAGCTCTGCCCGATGGAGAGTGGGATCTGGTCAGCCGTTTTGCCGGACTTTACCCGGGAGACCCCGGGATCATCGCCCCCCTCTACCTCAACCTTTTGCAGCTTATGCCGGGAGAAGCGGTATACCTTCCCGCCGGGGTTCTGCACGCCTATGTCCACGGTTTCGCCGTGGAGCTGATGGCCAATTCGGACAATGTCCTGCGGGGCGGGCTTAGTTCCAAGCATGTGGATGTGGAAGAACTTCTGTCGATCCTTGATTTCAACCCTTACCGGCCCAAGATCCTCAAAGCCCAGCCGGCGGGTAACGGCCTTTCCCGGTACGACACCCCCTGCCGGGAATTCTCCCTTCAGGTTATGAAAAGCCGGGGAGGAACGGTTTTTTTTCCCGAAATGGGGCCTGCCATCGTTGTTGTTACCGAAGGGAAGCTCCGGGTTAGCCCGGGGGATGACAAAAAGCTTCAGGGCGAAAACTGGACCCTTGCCCGGGGGGAATCGGCCTTTATCCCGGCCCGGGGGAAAGACGCGCCGGACAAAACCGGGCCCGGTCTGCCCGGGAACCTGGCCTTTTCCGGGGCCTATACCATCTATATTGCCTCCCTTCCTTTGGAAGAAGGCAGTTCCCCGAACCTTTCCTAAACCGGAGACGCCGCGGTGAAGATCCTGGTAGACGCCGATTCCTGCCCGCGGCTCGCCCGGGAACTGGTGCTTCGTGCCGCGAAGCGCAGGAAAATCAGGGCTGTTTTTGCGGCAAACCGGCCCATACCGGGCATTGCCGGGGACTACGCCGCCATGGAACTCTGCCCGGCCGGGGAAGGCGCGGCGGATGACCGTATTGCCGCCCTTGCCGAGCCGGGAGATCTGGCGCTTACCAGGGATATCCCCCTGGCAAACCGGCTCGTGGAAGCGGAGATCTGCGTCGTTGACGACCGCGGACAGGTATATACCAGGGAGAACATCCGGGAACGGCTTTCCCTGCGGAATTTTATGGTGGGCCTGGCGGAAAACGGTCTGGGAATGGAGCAGGGAGCAAACTATGGGAAAAAGGAGCTAAAGGCCATGGCGGACAGTCTGGACAGGCTTCTCACCCGGCTGGAGCGGATCTCCCGTCAAACCAAACCGGTTTCCTAAGAAGACGGCTCGGGGTAAAGGCTCTGTATCTGTCTGATATTGGGCAGGATCTCAAAAAACACGTCCACCAGTTCCGGATCGAATTTGATTCCCGCGAGCTTACGAATCTCCTCCAACACCTGTTCTTCTCTCCAGGGTTCCTTGTAAACCCGTTTGGAACAGAGGGCGTCGAACACATCCGCAATCGCCACGATCCTTCCGGGAAAAGGTATCTCTTCGCCCCTGCGGCCCAGGGGCTTGCCCTCGGAATTCACCTTGATAGGCTTCCTGCTTACCGGATCAACCCAGCCGGGATAACCCGATCCGTCCCAGTTTTCATGATGGGTTAAGGCAATATCCCGGGAAATACATTCCAGCTCCGACTGGGAGTCGTCAAAAAGCCCGGCGCCGTACAGGGTGTGATGCTGCATAACGGCGAATTCTTCCGGGGTAAAGCGGGCCGGCTTTTTCAGGATGATATCGGATATCGCTACCTTTCCCACATCGTGCAGCATGGCGCTGATTTTGAGTATGTCCCGGAATTTTTCCCGCTCTATTTTTTCCACCGCGTGATTGTAAGCCCAGCGATCGTATATCTCCACCGCATAACCCGCCACCCGGTTTACATGGGTTCCGGTCTCCTTGGGATCCCGCAGCTCGGACATACGGATCATCCGCAGAATCATGGAGCGGGTAACGAAGGCCCGCTGGAGTACCTGGGTGGCATTGGCGGCGAAATGGGTAACCAGGAATTCGTCCTCCTCCGAAAAGGGGACAATCTTCCCCTCTTTGTCCTTGGAATTGATCACCTGTATAACCCCCAGAAGCCTGCCTTCCACAGTCACCAGGGGAATCGCCAGTACCGAAACAGTCTTATACCCCGAAATTTTGTCGTAGGCGGCATTGAAGGAATAAGGCGCATCCTTGGGGATATTATAGGCGTTAGGGATATTCACCAGCGTTTTAGTTTTGGCGCAGTAACCGGAAATAGTGCTGTCGCTAATAGGTACCGAAAACACCGAGTAGATAAGTTTTTGCCCCGGGGACAGTTCCTTTTGGGTCGTATCGTTCTGGGAATAACGGATAACGAGCTTTTCACTGTTCTCCTCTTTATTCCGGGCTGCCTCTTTGATGTATATCGAGCCGGCATCGGCGCGGACAACCTTCCTGCTTTCCAGAAGAATACGCTCCAGAAGATGATCCACATCCTGTATCTGATTTAATTCGGAATCAAGCCTGAGGATGTACCTAAAATCGGGAGAAGCCTCGGGCATTAATTTTTATTCCTTGCGCCCTGTGCATTTTATTATATGATAACCAAACTGAGTCTGAACCACGTCTCCCACGGAACCGGGGGAAAGACGTTTTACCGCCGACTCAAAGGCGGGAACCATCTTTCCCGGCCCAAACCAGCCCAGATCGCCGCCTGAAGATTTGGACGGACAGGTGGAAAATTCCCTGGCCAGAGACTCAAACTGGGCGCCCTGCTTAACCCGCCTGAGCAAATCCTCCGCGAGACCCCGATCTTTAACCAAAATATGACTTGCCCGCCATTCCATAAACCGCTCCACTACAATTTAAAATCTAACACGGATTCTATATACGGAGGCTGTTTCAGAAACCAGCCAAGTTTTAAAACATCCTCGAACACCCGCATTTTAACAAAAGGGGAGGGTCGAAACAAGACAGACCGGGAGCCTGGCGGAAACTATGTTTCCATCTTATCCCTCTTCCACTGGGCGATAAAATGCTCGTAGGCGGCGATGGTGGCGGCCATGATGATATCCTGCACATCCCCCCGGCCGTACCAGTCCGCCCCATCCATAATGTAGAGGTGCTGCAAGACCCCTTCAAGATCGGTTACGGTACAGTTCGGGTCGGATTCCCTGCGGCGCTGGAGGCCTCGGATCTCCTGGTCAAAGATTTCCTGGTACTTTACATCCCTCCATTCAACCGACACGCCCAAAGCTATTCCTCCTCCCGGTAAACGATGGACCGATCGATCTGTTTTGTACCAGCCGGAATTAAAAGCCCGCCCCGGGCGATATAGGCCGTTTCCCGGCGGCTTAGCCAGTTATTCCGGCGATCCAGGGTATATTCATACCGGAACTCAATGGGAGATCCGTCGGGCCCGGAGGATCGGGCAGGAGAGATATCCCGCATGCTTACCAGAAGGAAGCGCTCATCCCATTGGAAAGCGAAACGCTCCGGCCGCTTAAGCGCCGCGTCAGGTTCCGCCGGGGTAAATTCCCGCTCCAAAACCTGTCCCTTTGCCCCGTAAACCGCGGAAAAGCCCCCCCGGACGCCCCGGACCGCGGAAACATGCGCCCCGCTTTCGAAGTGATACCTCTCGGCGCCATCAAAACCCAGAATGGAGAGTATCCGCCGCCGGCCTTCCCTTTCCTCAAAGAAGGAAATGAAATATCCGGCCAGACTGCCTTCCGGATCGTACCAGGATTCGGCGATACGCCCGCCGCCCTCCTCAAACAGGACAAAGTAGACCGAGTTCCCCCGGCTAACCCGCACCGCTTCCCCGGGAAATTTTGGCGCCGGGCTTTCAAAGGGAATATAAGGCAGGGGAAATTCGGCGATCCAGGATTCCTGTTCAGCTCCGGCGGCGGTTTCAGTTTCGGCCGCCGTTTCAGTTCCGGTTTCACCCTCCCCTCCCCCGGTTCCGGTAAAAACCAGCGTGGCAATGCCGCCGGAAGGGGAGTAATCCGCATGGACTTGAAAGAAAGCTCCCTCCAGGGCAAGGGGAAAATCCACTAAACGGTCCCCGCTGTCCCGGTTCAGCCGGTATTCAAAAGGACTGAGGGCCGCCATTTTCGTTTCAGCAGAGTCCCCATACCGGGTCACGGTTCCGGAAATTCGGATAAGCGCCGCGTCCCCTTTCACGTTGAAGGCGTCAGGCGGGATATCCGCCGGCCAATCGGGCTGCCAGGCGGATCCGAAACCCGAGGCAAGATCCGCGGCTGGGGCAAAAACTCCCCCGAAGCAGGCGGTTTCAAGGGCCGGCGCCAGGGGAAAGGGAACCTGGGCGGATAAAGCCAGGGAAACGGGGAAAAGCAAAAAAACTAAAAACGCCAAACCTTGAATGCTCCGAGGTTCCATAACCCAAGTATAGCGGGAAGGCCGAAGGGGGAACAGGGCAAGACAGCAATTCCAAATTCAAGAATCATCGGGGGCCTCGCCCGCAATGGCGAGTAAAAAGTCAGTCCAATCTGTACGCAGATACCGGCTCATTTCATACCGCAACGCCCAGAAAAAGGCATCCCGCCTCCCAAAGCTCCCCCGTGCCTTCCGGTACTCCTCATCCGCCGTGTCCTGTATCCCGTGTATCAGGCAACTCAAGACATTCAATAGGTAAAATATCTCGATCGCATGTTTCTTCCCATGCCCAAAATTGTGCTTCAGGTTATGCGCCCCTTGGCCGGCGAGGTGTACGCCGGGATAAGCGTAATGCCCG
>JAITQR010000152.1 GCA_031288815.1 Treponema sp. | reverse complement strand
ACCGCCTCGTCTATGGTAAGCGGCTCTTTAAGCATCCCCTTATAGCCGATTTTCCTGTCATGGTAAAGGCCAAAGGGCTCAAGGCTTTCGATACCCAAAAGCTCCGCCAGGGCCGCGTTATTGCCCAAAGAGGGGTGCTGATCCAGGGGCAGGTGGACCGCGTAAAGGGCAAGATTATGCTCCAAAAGGAATTTGATCCTTTCCCGGTGAGTCCCCGAAATTCTCAAAGGGCTCCCCCAGAAAAGGCCGTGGTGGACAAAGAGCAAGCCCGCGCCGGCCCCGGCGGCCCGTTTAAAGGTTTCAAGGCTTGCGTCCACGGCAAAGGCGATCTTGTGTATCTCACCGTCATTGTCAACCTGTATACCATTGAGGGAACTATCCACAGCGCTAAAACCATCCAGGTCCAAAAGGCTCCGGAAAAACTTGTCCAGTTCCCCTGACGTATAACTGTCCATTGTTTTAATATACTCTGGATCAGAATAAATTCAAAGCCTTCCGGCTTTCAATATGAAAATTTGCCGGAAGTTCCGGCGGAACCTCAAGCCCCTGAAAGGCCGGGGTTTCCGCTTCCAGCACCCGGAACACGAAACGGGCGATGATCGAAGCGGTCCCGGTGGCCGCTTCGGAGGGCTTAAAAGCCTCCCTGCGCCGGCCCGGGAAAAAGGCCGAAACCAAGGGGTATTTTAGCGGAAAATCCGAATAATCCAGGGGCCCCGCGCCATCCATGGCCGCGAGAATGACCGGCAAATCAGCCCTTTGCAGGCAGAGGCGTATCCCTTCGTACCGCCGGCTGGGAGGTTCATCCAGCGCCCGGTCCGACGCCAGTATAAGGAGAGGATAACCGGGCGGGGGAAGGGCCGCGGGACCGGCGGTTTTTTTGGCTTTCAGGGAGTCCAAACGCCGGCCAAGGCCCGCCCAAAAGCGGCGGAACCAGGAGGCGCCGGGAGGCGGTTCCTCGTATTCCCTGACTTCTTCGGTAAAGGCCGACCAGAGAGGGGGCTCTATGGCGATGATGCCTTTTATGAAGGGGCGGATACTCACAAAACCCCCTTCCCCCGAGAGCATGATCAGGGCGGAAGCTCCGGCATCATACGCTCCAAGAAAGACAGAATCCCTCCCGGCAATATCAAAAAGAGAAAGCCCCTCGTCAAGCCGGGGATTAAGAGAGATCCGGGAAAGAACAAAAAGAATGTCGTCTTTTCTCTCCTTTTCCAGAACCCGGCCCCACTCGTTGTCCCGGAAGATCTCGGCGCCGGAAAGAAAGGCCCTCCAGCGCCTGAACCATTCGGCGGGGCTTATCCCGTATGTCTTCCCCTCCCCATCCAGGGCGGGGGCGTCAAATCCCCGGCGGGAATAGGTCAGTACCGTAAAATCCCGCTTGAGAAGTTCGCCGCGGAGCTTCTCAAAAACCTCCGTGGAACCGTAAAGCGGCGGGATCAGAACCAGCAGGGGCCTTTTTTCGCCGTAAATTCCAGTTTTCTCCTCTTCGCCCTGATCCCGGTAAACCCGGAAAAAATACTCCCGTCCCGCGCCGTCCCTGGCCGAAAATGTATAGACCCTGGAAGAATGGGCGGGGATTTCGGCGGGAGAAAAAGCCATGGCAAGGACCAAGGCAGCGCAAAGCAGCACGATTCCAAAGAAGGAGAAAAAAATTCCCCCTTCGGAATATTCGATGTTATCCCCTTTCCCCAGGGTAGAAAGAATATGCGGCAGACGTATAAGAACTATTATGATCGATAAAACAACCAGCGGAACAGCTTCGGGCCGGAATCCGTAGGCGGGAAAGAGGCCTATGGCAATAAAAAAAGCCGGCAATGGAAGCCATACAAGGCCCCTGGTAGCCCGGAGCCTTCTAAATACAGGCTGTATAAAGGCCAGGAGGAGGAAAAAACATACCAATAGTTCCGGAACCCATATTTCCCGCATTAACAACTATGAATAATACTTGAAAAATGTAGTTTGATCAAATAAACAGGCGTAATTTTCATTTATTTTTTCAGGTTATTGCCTTAATTTGTAAAAGAGAATAAACTAATTACAATTGAAATATTTCTGAGTTGGTTTCAAAAGGTTTGAAACCGGCTTGGTGTTTTAAACTTTGTCATCTAAGGAAGGTTTATGGCTACAACACAGGAGTTGGTTGTTGATGAAGCCAAAGTTAAGAAAGCTGTTCAATCCGGTATACCTCTGACTATAACTACATTTACCCTTCCCCATGAAATTGAGGCCTACATTGAACAGGTTATTTCTGTTTTCCTGAAACAGTTGGATCAGGAAAAACTCAAGGACTATATCGTTTATTGCGTCCAGGAACTGGCGGTTAACGCGAAAAAAGCCAATACCAAGCGGGTTTATTTTGTTGAACGAGGACTGGATCTGAACAATCCTGATGATTATAAATTGGGAATGACTTCGTTTAAGGAGAACACTCTTAGCAATATCGGTCATTATCTCCAGATCCAAAAGGAAAAGGGCCTTTATATCAGGCTCATGCTCCAGATCAAGAACAATATTATTTATGTGGAAGTGCGGAACAACGTAGCGGCGACCAAGACGGAGCTTATCCGCATACATGATAAACTGGCCCGGTCCCGGCAGTACGACAACCTGGAGGATGCCCTGAGCCAGGTCCTGGATGATTCAGAAGGCGCCGGTCTGGGGCTGGTCATTCTGGTTCTCATGTTAAAGAAGATGGGGCTCGACGAAGACTGTTTTGACATTATCGGGACCGAAAAGGAGACCATAGCCCGGCTCATCATCCCCCTGGAACAAACCAGGGTGGAAAGCCTTTCGATTTTATCTTCCACCATAGTGGACAATATCAATTCCCTGCCCCAATTTCCTGAGAACATACTTTTGGTACAGAAGCTCATCAACGATCCCGATTCGGAGATGGCTGACATTGCCCGGCAGATTTCCATGGACCCGGCTCTTACCGCCGATCTGCTTAAGATAGTGAATTCGGCCCAGTACATGCTTTCCAAAAAGGTGGACAGTATTGCCGAAGCGGTTAAGATGGTGGGTATCCGGGGTATAAAAAATCTTCTCTATTCTTACGGAACCCAAAAGATCCTGGGCGATGAAACGATGGATAAAAAAGTCCTCTGGGAACATTCCTACAAAACCGCTTTTTACGCCTATAACCTCATCAAGAATTTCCGCAAAGACCGGAATCTCCTGGACGATGTTTATGTAGGCGGCATACTCCACGACATGGGCAAAATTATCTTTTCCAATGTGCATCCGGAGCTGTTAATCAAGATCAAGGAATTCTGCAATGAAAAAGAGATGCCCGCCTCTACCTTCGAGGATCTTGCGGCAGGCATGAACCATGCCGAGATTGGCGCCCTGGTTGCGGAAAAATGGAATTTCCCCGAGGGGCTGGTATCCGCCATACGCTACCATCACGATCCTGCCTCGGCCCCGCCGGAACACAAGGATCTGGTGGAGACGGTATATATGGCAAATATGTTTTGCGAACTTGAAGCCGGTAACGTCAGTTTTGATCAGTTTGATCCCGCTGTTCTGGATAACTTCGGCGTCTCATCCCCCAAGCAGATCGAAACGCTTCTGGAACGCTTCTCCCAGGGCTTTAAACAGGAAAACCAGCGGTAACAATGAACAGGGAATAATGAATAATGAGCAGGGAGCAATTAGGAATGAGGACCGCCTGAATTGACTGAAGAAGAAGCGGATGCGCTGGATGAATACTATACTACCCATGTACCCAAAACAGGTCCCAACGGAACCGGCTTCATAAGCCGACGGAATGCTCGTCTTTTGGGGCTGGACAATCTGACCATGGACTACCTTTGGACTAAAGCCGAGGCCGACCGCAAAAGCCCCGCTCAAATCATCGGTGAACTGGTTCGCGAAAAGATAGCCTCCTCCTCCGCATAAACCGCCTAGAAACGCAAGGTAGGAAAAAGAGTGCCTGACGTTGTATTTTTTACCACGAAATCGAATCGAAGGTTCACAGTAACGAAGAATTAACCACTAAGGCGCACAATTGAAACACAAGAGGCCAAAAATCATTGGCTTTATCCCTCCTTCGTGCGCCTTCGCGGTAAAATTTTAACCTGGCGCCAGGCACTGTTTTCGAGCCAGACACTTGCTGTCTGTTACCTACCTGGGCCACACCTTGTCCATGGCCTCCTTGGCCATCTTTACCGCGTCCTCAAGGGCCATGGTCTTAAAGGGCTGGTAAAAGGGCTCGACCAGAACCGGGCCATCGTAGTCCAGATCCTGAAGACCCTTAAAAAAATCGGCGATGCGGATAAAACCGGTGGCTCCGGGGAGTTCCCGCACCTGATCCTGCTGTTCTTCCGCGGGCACCCCGGCGATTCCGTCGTTGATATGCACCACCGTAACCCAACGCCTGTCCGGTATCTTTTTAAAATCCCCGTAGGTCTGCCCCGCCAGATCCCAGTGAAAGGCGTCCAGCAGGATCCCCATGTTGGACGTGCCGATATCGTTCAGCAGCTCCAGCAAAGCGTCAAGGTTGTGGATAAATTCGTACTTCTTATTCCGCCGGAAACTTGGGGGGCCCACAAACTCAAGGCCGAAGAGGATACCGTACTCTTCCAGGATTTTCGCCGCCGCCCCTAACCGGGTCTTGTGGAGTTCGTAATTGGCCTTGTAGTCCAGGGTATCGCTGGCCGGCAGAATGTAGGTGTTGCAGCGATTGTTCCCGATGCCGCGGGCAAATTCGCAGTAGCCCGGCAGTTTTTTCATGCCCTCTTCAAAGGCTTCCCGGCTCGTGCGGAAATCCAGGGGCAGCCCGAAACAGGCCGGTTTCAGCCTGTTCTTTTCCAGCAGATCCCTTACCTCGCCGGGGTCATTCTTGGATTCGCCCGCGATATCCACCGCAATTCCCTCGTAGTGATATTTAGAGGCCAGAGGGGCGTCTTCCCTGAGTGTCCTGCCCCCGAAGCCCAGAAGTCCCGATGAAAATCCCTTGTACATAAGACCTCCCCTGGGTTTATTCGCATCCATCTCTTAGCCGGCATAGTCCGGCGGTACGGCAAAAGAAAAAACAAACCACCAAGGCGCTCAAAGGTACACGAAAGACCGGATTTCCTCATCTTGTCCCTCCCTCGTGCTCCTTCCCGCGCCGTTGTGGCAAATCTCTTAAACGCGCTTTTAGTCTAAATCGACAAGCTCGCCCTGAAGCTCCGCCGCGTGAGCGGGCTCCTGGGCAGTAAACCCTTTTCCGCGAATCAAGGTCTTAGGCGTTAAGCCGTTTCTCGATAGCGTCCAGTTCCGCGTAGAGTTCCTTGGGCAGCCTGTCGCCGAATTTGGGGTAGTGTTTTTCCCGCACATCGGCAATTTCCTTTTTCCAGCCTTCGATATCCACCGAGCAGAGTTCCTCCATCGCCTCACCGCTTATGCCCTTGGGGGCGTCGATGGAACCGGGCTGGGGAAGCCTGCCGATGGGGGTCTCCACAAAGTTGTCCTTGTTGTCGCAGCGGTCAAAGATCCAGGCCAGCACCCGGCTGTTCTCGCCGTAACCGGGCCACATGAACTTTCCGTCCTTATCCTTGCGGAACCAGTTGACGAAGAAGATCTTGGGCAGTTTGTCCTCGTCGTGGGTGGCGCCGATCTTTATCCAGTGCTTGAAGTAGTCGCCCATGTGGTAACCGCAGAAGGGGAGCATGGCGAAGGGGTCCCGCCGTACCTGGCCCACCTGGTCGGAGATAACCGCGGCGGTAACTTCCGAACCGGTGATGGAGCCCATGAAGACCCCGTGTATCCAGCTCTTGCTCTGGTTTACCAGGGGGATGGTGCTGGGCCGCCGGCCGCCGAAGAGGAAGGCGCTGATAGGCACGCCTTTGGGATCTTCCCATTCCGGGGCGATAACCGGGCACTGCCGGGCCGGGGCGGTGAAGCGGGCGTTGGGGTGGGCGATCTCCTCGCCTTTGGGACTCTTGTCGGTCTGGGGGGCGGGGCGTTTCTGGCCTTTCCAGTCAACGATCTCCTTGCCCGGGGCGCCGTGGCCGATCATCTCCCACCAGATGTCCCCGTCTTCGGTAAGGCCGCAGTTGGTGAAGATCGTGTTCTGCTTGATGGATTCCATGGCGTTGAAGTTGGAGTCGTTGTTGGTTCCCGGCGCCACGCCGAAGAAGCCCGCTTCCGGGTTGATGGCGTAGAGCCGGCCGTCGGCGCCGAACTTCATCCAGGCGATATCGTCGCCCACCGTCTGAACCTTCCAGCCCGGGAGGGTGGGGATGAGCATAGCCAGGTTGGTCTTGCCGCAGGCGGAGGGGAATGCGCCGGTGATGTACTTTACCTCGCCCTGGGGATTGGTGATCTTGAGGATCAGCATGTGTTCGGCAAGCCAGCCCTCGTCCCGGGCCAGAACCGAGGCGATGCGCAGGGCCAGGCACTTCTTTCCCAGAAGGGCGTTCCCGCCGTAGCCTGAGCCGTAGGACCAGATTTCCCGGGTTTCCGGAAAGTGGCTGATGTACTTGTGCTCTATGGGGGCGCAGGGCCACTTGCCGTTGTCCTTTTCGCCGGGGCCCAGGGGCTTTCCCACCGAGTGGAAACAGGGCACGTAGAACCCGTCGCTTCCCAGCACGTCCAGAACCTTGGTTCCCACCCGGGTCATGATATGCATATTGGCCACCACATAGGGGGAATCGGTGATCTGGATGCCGATTTTGGCGATATCCGAACCAACCGGACCCATGGAGAAGGGGATGACGTACATGGTCCTCCCCTTCATGCTGCCTTTGTACAGATCGCCCATGGTCTTCTTCAACTCCGCCGGGTCGATCCAATTATTGGTAGGGCCGGCGTCGCTCTCGCTCTTACTGGCAATGTAGGTCCGGTTCTCCACCCGGGCCACATCGGAAGGGTCTGAACGGAAAAGGAAACTGTTGGGCCGCTTTTTAAGAGGGGTGGCAAGCCCCGCGTCCAGGGTGATCTTGATCATCCGGTCGTACTCGGCCTGGCTGCCGTCGCAGATCTCCACGGAATCGGGGTTCATAAGGGCGACCGCGTCCTGAATCCATTTCTTTAATCCGGCATGTTTCAATTCTTCTACTTTCATGAAAACTCCTTGCGTTTTGGGTAAAAACTATATCAAACCTGGGAAATCAATACGTAAGTGATTAATCTCTCCCTTAATACTATAAAAAGAGGGCTCCCATAGCAAGGGGCGTTGCCTCATCGAAAATCTAATCCTGGCGTGGCGGGGGTAGCGGCACTGTTCGGGAATCTGCCCGGGGATCGGGTAAGGTATGTATAAAATCCCGCTTTCAAGACCCCTTGGGCGCTTATTCAGTGTCTTTATGATGGATGTGTCCGCGTTATGGGCAGAGCCTGTTTACGCGAGCAGCACCGTCCGGGCTATCGTTTTCCCTTCTTCTTCCCCCAGGAGGAGGCCGATAAGGGCCACGGCAAAGGCCCCGGCGGTTCCCGCGCCCCGGCTGGTGACGAGGCTGCCGTCCGCCACCACCCGATCCTCCGACCAGCGCCCGCCGGGATTCAGGGAAAGATCCACCTGGTTTTCCATGACGGGAAAGCAGGTGAAGCGCCTGCCCGCCAGGAGGCCCAGGGGCGAAAGAACCACCGCCGGGGAGGCGCAGATGGCGGCCACCACCTTTCCCGCGGCGGCCATATCCTTGAGGAGCTTCCCTGTAGCCGCAGAGGCCGCGAGATTCGACGCGCCCGGCATCCCGCCGGGGAGAACCACCGCGTCCCAGTAGGCCGCGCCCCGGTCTCCAAGCTCAGAAAGGAGAAAGTCGGCGTTGACGGGAATGCCGTGGGAACCGGTAACCGTTTTACCCTTCCCTATCGCGGCGGTACTCAGATCCAGCCCGGCCCGGCGCAGGTAGTCGATGGGAGTTACCGCCTCCACTTCCTCAAAACCATCGGCTAAAAGAACAACAACTTTTTTTGCCATAAAGAACCTCCCCCTCCGTCGCAAGGGCTTTGCGGACAAAACCAGTTTCATCGGAAACAAAATTTCCAAACCCGCCGGCCTTTGAAACTACCCCCATTATAACCGGATTTCCCAGCCGCCGCTACCTGACGCCTGACAGGGGCTGGATACATAGCGGGCCTTCTCTGCCTTCACGGCACTTTCAAACCAGGAATGGCCCGCCGCCACCCAGTTTGGGTAAAACAGTTGAGCTTGTTCCAAAACCCGGTTGGTTTTGGACAAGCTCTTGGAAAAACCGGCCGAAAGCCCGGTTTTTCCACTAAATTCAAGGTAGCTGTTCCAAAAGCTGAAGTTTTGGAACAGCCT
>JAITQR010000107.1 GCA_031288815.1 Treponema sp. | reverse complement strand
TGAGGCCGGGGGGAAAAGCGGGAAGAAGGCCGCCGCCGGACAGGAACCCCTCCCTCCCGGCCGGGCAGCGGGGGAAAAGGATCGGCCGGTCCCTTCCGGCGAGATCCTGCCCCTTCCCGAATCCGGAAAGGAGGAGGAAGGCTTCCCCGCAAAGGCGGAACCTGCCGAGTGGGGGATAAAGAACCCCGGAGCCTTGCGGCGTATGCGGGCCCTTACCCGCGCCCGCATCGGGGTGGGCCGGGCGGGTCCCCGGCTGCGGACCGAAACCCTGCTCAAGCTGCGGGCGGATCACGCCGCGGCCCGGGACACGGTTTTTCGGGATGTGTCGCCGGAAATCCTGGACAGCCTGGGTTTCCCCATCCTGCAAAGCCGTTGCGGTGACCGGCGGGAACATATCACCCGGCCCGATCTGGGAAGGCAGCTTTCCGACGAAAGCCGGGAGATCCTTACCCGGCAGGGCGAAAAAGGCCGGGACCTTCAGATAATCGTGGCCGACGGCCTTTCCTCCCGGGCGGTGGAAGCCAATATCGCCAACCTCCTCCCGGTGCTAGAGGAGGGGCTGAGATCCCGGAATATCACCATGGGAAAACCTTTCTTTGTGCGCTACGGCCGGGTTGCCGTAGAAGACGAATTCGCCGAGCGCCTGGGGGCGAAGCTGGTATGCATCCTCATCGGGGAACGGCCCGGTCTTGCCACCGCCGAGAGCATGAGCGCCTATCTCTGTTACGAGGCCCGGGTAGGCCAGCCCGAATCCCGCAGGACGGTGGTGTCGAATATCCACGCCGACGGGCTTCCCGCGGTGGAGGCGGGGGCGTATCTTACGGACCTGATAGAGAAGATATTGCAAAATAAAGCCAGCGGGGTAGACTTCAAAAAGTGAAAGGCGATCCGGTTACCACAACTATTCTCAGCATGCGGATCATACCCAGCGCGGATCCGGATCTGTTAAAGAATCTGGGCGCGGAAGCGGGGGATCGGAGCCTGGGTATCATCACCACCGATTCGGACGACGTATCCTATATCGCCCTGGACGAGGCCACCAAACAGGCGGACGTGCGGGTGCTCTACGCCAGGAGCATGTACGGGGGGGCCAAGAACGCCTCCACCAAACTCGCGGGGGAGTTTATCGGCATCCTGGCGGGTCCCGGCCCTTCGGATATACGCAGCGGCCTTGAGGCGGCCGAAGCCTGTATACGGTACGACGCGTCTTTCTACACGGCCAACGACGAAGGCAGTATCTACTACCTGGCCCATTGTATCTCCCAGAGCGGCGGCTATCTTTCAAAGACCGCGGGATTGGAAAGAGGCGTTCCCCTGGCCTACCTTATCGCTCCCCCGGCGGAGGCCATTGTGGGCCTGGACGCGGCCTTGAAGGCGGCGCGGGTAAGAACGGCGCTTTTCTACGGCCCTCCCACGGAGACCAATTTTGCCGGGGCCCTGTTGACCGGGGAACAGGCGGCCTGCCGCGCCGCCTGTGACGCTTTCGCCCAAAGCGTTTACGAAACCGCCGCGGTTCCTATCAGGCTTAAGTAGGAGAAGAACATGGATAAGGATCTGGAATCAATTCAGCAGGTACGGGATCTGGTGGCCGCGGCGAAGGCGGGACAGAAACTTCTCGCCGGCTGTACCCAGGAAACCCTGAATGGGTACTGCAAGGCTGTCCGGGACGCCTGTGTCCGGGAAGCCGAGTCCCTGGCAAAGATGGCCGCCGAGGAAACCGGTTTTGGGATCTGGCAGGACAAGGTGCTGAAAAACCTCCTGGGCAGCGATACTACCTGGGAAAGCGTCAAAAACATGAAGGTGGTAGGCCCTGTCAGGGAAGACCGGGCCGCGGGGATCGTGGAAATCGGCGTTCCCATGGGGGTGGTGGCGGCCCTCATCCCCTCAACCAACCCGACTTCCACGGTGATGTACAAAACGATCATTTCCCTCAAGGCGGGGAACGCCATTGTCGTAAGCCCCCATCCTAACGCCTTGCGCTGTATAATGGAGACCCTGCGGGTTATCGGGGAGGCCCTTGCCGGGGCGGGCGCGCCGGAAGGGATCGTGGGCGGGCTAAGCCTGATCACCCCCCAGGCCGTGGACGCCCTCCTCAAGCACCGGGACGTCAGCATCATCCTGGCCACCGGGGGAGAAGCCATGGTCCGGGCCGCCTATTCTTCGGGAAATCCCGCCATAGGGGTAGGCCCCGGCAACGGCCCGGCCTTTATCGAGCGTAGCGCCGATGTTCCCGCCGCGGTGGGGATGATCCTGGACAGCAAGACCTTTGACAACGGTACCATCTGCGCTTCCGAGCAGTCCGTGGTGGCCGACGCCCCTATCGCCGCCGAGGTGGTTCGGGAATTTCAGCGTCAGGGGGCCTATTTCCTGAGCGAGGCGGAAAGCGCCAAACTGGGAGCCCTCCTCTTCGCGGGTAACCGGATGAATCCGAAAATTGTCGGCAAGACGGCGGTCTATATCGCCGAAACGGCGGGGATAAGCGTTCCCCCGGAAACCCGGGTGCTTATTTCCCGCCAGACCGGGGTTGCCAGGGATAATCCCTACTCCCGGGAAAAACTGTGTCCCGTCCTGGGGTTCTACGAGGAAGAGGGCTGGGAAAAGGCCTGTGAACGCTGCGTTGCCATTCTTGCCAACGAGGGGGCGGGGCATACCATGTGTATCCACAGCAAAAACGAGGCGGTTATCCGGGAGTTTTCCTTGAAAAAGGCCGTCTCCCGGCTCCTGGTGAATACCCCCGGCGCTTTGGGGGGCGTAGGGGCTACCACAAACCTGGCCCCGGCCCTGACCCTTGGCTGCGGCGCGGTAGGCAAAAGCGCCACCAGCGACAATATTACCCCCATGAACCTGATCAATATCAGGCGGGTCGCCGTGGGCTGCCGCAGCCTGGCCGACTTGCGTTCCCACGCCGGGGCGGTCTTGGGGAAACGGGGTTTGGATAGCGGCAAGCCCGCCGGAACCCTTCCGCGGGAAAACGCCGGGCCGGGGAAGCTTCCGGAAAAAAAAGACTTCAAAAAAGCGGATTTCACCAGGGAAGACGTGGAATCCATTACGGAAATGGTTATAGCGCGGCTTGCCCAAAGGGCGGCCGCAGACAAATCAATCAACCTGTAGGAGGGTAGAAAGAGATGGCTGAAACACTATTGGCGCTTGGGATGGTGGAGACAAAGGGACTGGTAGCCTCGGTAGAGGCCGCCGATGCCATGGTAAAGGCCGCGAATGTGGGGCTTATCGGTAAAGTGCATGTGGGCGGCGGGCTGGTTACGGTCATGGTCCGGGGAGACGTGGGAGCCGTCAAGGCCGCCACCGACGCGGGAGCCGCCGCGGCGGCGAAAGTCGGCGAGCTGGTATCGGTGCATGTCATTCCCCGGCCCCATGCGGACGTGGAGTACATACTGCCGACCCTTAAGACCACCGACAAGTAATGCGGGTTATTACCCAGGCCGAATTACGCAGCATGTTGCTGCCCGCGGCCTGCAAGGAGTACGTACCGCCTTCCGGCGCTTTTGTAACGCCGGACGCGCGGGAGTATCTTATTTCCCGGGGTATCGAATTGAGGGAAGATCCTAAAACGCCGGAGACTATGCCTGTTGAACCTGTCCCCGATGGGGGAAAGAGTACCTACGTGGACGCCGAAACCGGGGAGTTCTACGCCGAAAAGCCGGAGCACATGACCCACCTGCGGGCGAATCTCCTGGTGCCGAAGACCCACCGGCGTATCGCCTTTCGGGGGGCCGTTGATTCCCTGGAAGCGGATGTGCTCGAGGCCGCCGTACTGGCCGCGGAACAGGGCGAGGAAGAGATCGGGAAGGGGCTTGGGGAGATACTCCTCTGTTTAAGGGGGGTCATGTCCGCGGAGGTGAACGAAACTCCCCTTGAACCCCCGCGGCTCTTCAGTCTTTCCGCCGGGGAACTGCGGGAGCAGACCCACGATGTAAAGACCGCCTTTGGGATAGCCCATCCGAACCCGGACTATACCATGGGCCCTTTGGCGGTACGGCTCAATACCCTGCGAACCCGTGTCCGGAGCGCGGAGCTTCTGGCGGTCAAGACTTTTTGTCCCCGGAGCGGGTATCCCCGGGAAGATATAATCCTTACCCTTAACCGCCTTTCCAGCGCGGTGTATTGGCTTTTTTGCCGTTATATCTCCCAAAGAAAGCCCTGAAAGGGAGGAAGCAATGGGGGAGCGGCGTAACAAGGGGAATCAGCGTGGATAAAGAAGAGATCCGGAAAATTGTAGAAAAGGTACTGAAAAAGAAGGGGTTCTACGACGGGAGCCGGGGGTCTTGTCCCGGTTCCCGGCGGACCGGGGGGCCGGCTATTCCGGTTGAGGTTTCGGCCCGGCACGTGCATCTTACCCGGGAGGCCCTGGACACCCTTTTCGGGCCCCAGGCGGGCCTTACGGAAAAACGGGCCCTCTCCCAGCCGGGGGAATTTTTGAGCCAGGAGCGGGTGCGGCTGATAGGTCCCAAGGGGGATATCGGCAATGTGGCCATCCTGGGGCCCCTGCGCAAGGCGGTACAGGTGGAAATCTCCCTAACCGACGCCCGGGTCTTGGGGGCGGAGGCCCCGTTAAGGCTGTCGGGGGATCTTGCCGGGGCGGCGGATCTGTATATCGCGGGCCCCGCGGGGGTACTCCACGCCAAGGGGTCGGCTATAATCGCGAAAAACCATATCCACCTGCCGCCCCAGGACGCCAAGGCCCTGGGCCTTTCCGACGGCGCCGCTGTACGGGTGCGCCTTAATACGCAGCGGCCCCTGGTTTTCGAGGATGTGGCTATCCGGGTGCGGGACAACTTCATGCCCGCCATGCATATCGACTTCGACGAAGCCAACGC
>JAITQR010000318.1 GCA_031288815.1 Treponema sp. | reverse complement strand
GTTGCGAATACAGGACCAATCCCCTGGGTGTCTATACCGCAAAACCCCGTTTAAGCTGGAAAATAGAATCGGACCGGAGAGACGTGGTTCAGACCGCGTACAGCGTTGAGGCGGGGACGGATAAAACCTTTGGGACCTGTCTTTGGCGGAGCGGGAGGACGGTTTCCCGTCAGTCCCTGCTGGTGTCCTATGGGGGAGCTCCGCTCGCCTCTTCAACCCCGTATTTTTGGCGGGTAAAGGTTTGGGACAACCAGGGCGGAGAGAGCCCCTGGAGTGAAACCGCCTGTTTTGAGACCGCCATGCTCAGGGACGATGAATGGAAGGCCCTTTTTATCAGCGCGGAGGATGAAAACGCCGGGGCGAGTTCGGCGGGTACCTTGCTGCGGAAGGAATTTACGCTCCCCGGGGAGATCCGGTCGGCCCGGCTCTACGCCTCCGCCAAGGGCATCTATGAAGTCCGGTGCAACGGCAGCCGGGTGGGGGATCAGGTCCTTACCCCAGGCTGGACGGAATACCGGGAACGGCTTCTCTTTCAAACCTACGACCTGACCGGTCTCCTTACCCGGGGGGATAACGCCCTCGCCTTTCTGGTTGGTCCGGGCTGGTACAAGGGGGATCTGGCCGGCTGGATTGGCAGACGGAATGTGTTTGGAATGCGGACCGCCGTTATCGCCCAGCTGCGGGTGGAGTACGCCGACGGCTCCGTGGAACTGGTCGTCAGCGACGGGGACTGGAAATGCGCCGCCGCGCCCCTGACCTATGCGGAGCTGTACCACGGTGAAATCTGGGACGCCCGGCTTGAGCAGCCGGGCTGGGATAAACCGGGATTCTCCGGCCCGGCCTGGAAACCGGTCCATATCGAAAGCGAAGACCCGGGGATACTCCGGCCCCAGGACGGTCTTCCGATCCGGGAACAGGAGCGCTTTAAACCGGTTTCCCTGTTTACGACTCCCTCGGGGGAACGGGTGATCGACTTTGGGCAGAACATTTCCGGCTGGGTGCGCTTTACCGCGCGGGGAAAGGCCGGGGATCGGGTACGGATCCGCCACGCGGAGATTCTGGACGCGGCGGGGAATTTCTACACCGAAAATCTCCGAAGGGCACGGCAGACCGTCGAATACATCCTCAGGGGTGATGGGCCGGAATCATACGCCCCCCATTGCAGCTTCCAGGGATTCCGGTATATTGCCATTGATGAGTACCCCGGCGCTATCGATAAAGATGCCTTTGAGGCCGTGGCGGTCTATTCGGACATGCGTCCCGCCGGGGAGTTCCGCTGTTCCAATCCAAAGGTCAACCGGTTTATCAGCAATGTCCGGTGGAGCATGAAGGATAACTTTGTGGATATCCCCACCGACTGTCCCCAGCGGGATGAACGGCTTGGCTGGACCGGGGACGCGGAGATCTTTGCCCGGGCTGCCAGTTATCTTATGGAAACCGCCCCCTTCTTCAGAAAATGGCTGCGGGATCTGGCGATAAGTCAGCTCCCCGACGGCCAGGTGCCCCATGTGGTACCCGATGTGCTTGACAACATCGCCGGCAACGATGAGCGGGTAACCCAGGCGGCGGGGGCCACCGCCTGGGCCGACGCGGCGGTTATCATTCCCTGGACCATGTACACCTATTTTGGCGACCGGGATCTTTTGGCGGAGCAGTACCCTTCCATGAAAAAATGGGTCGACTATATCCGGAGCGTTGCCCGGGACGGGCTTCTGTTTGACGTGGGTTTCCACTTTGGAGACTGGGTTGCCCTGGATGCCAAGGAGGGGAGCTACTTCGGCGCCACCCCCAACGATCTTACCGCCACCGCCTTCTACGCCTATTCCGCCTCCCTGCTTGCCTTCTGCGCAAAGGTCCTGGGGTATGAGGAGGACGCTAAAAAGTACGCCAAACTCCGGGAGGATATCGGAGCGATGTACGCGCAGGAGTTCTTTACCCCCAGGGGCCGGATTGCCGCCCGCACCCAGACCGCCTGTATCCTCTCCCTGATCTTTGACCTCGTACCGGAGGCCTGCAAACAGCGCACCGTTGACACCCTGGTGGCCCTGCTGGCGGAACAGAACAACCATTTGACCACCGGTTTTGTGGGGACCCCCTTTGTGTGCAAGGTTTTGGCCGACAACGGGCATTTGGATCTGGCCTATGAGCTGCTTCTGAAGGAGGACTTCCCTTCCTGGCTCTACCAGGTGACCAAGGGGGCCACCACCATCTGGGAGCACTGGGACGGCCTTAAACCGGACGGCACCATGTGGAGCCCCGACATGAACTCCTTTAACCACTACGCCTACGGCGCGATCAGCGACTGGGTCTTCAGCGCCGTGGGGGGCCTTGATACGGATCGGGAGAGGACCGGATTTGCCCGCAGCGTCATCCGCCCCTGTCCCGGCGGCGGCATCAGCCTGGCGGAAACCAAATACGAATCCGGCTACGGTCTGATTGCGGTACGCTGGGAGATCGCCGGCGGGAAGATCTCCCTATCGGTCACCATCCCCCACAACACCGACGCGGAGCTTACCCTGCCCAAGGCGGCGCCCGGAACCATAGGCGGCGTGGCTTTCTCCCCGGCGGAGGGCGGGGCAAGGGCCATCCTTGGGTCGGGGTCCTATGCCTTTGAGTATCCCTGGGGGGAACCGGGCTGAAGAAAGGGGAAGTGGTTTCGGGGCTAAGAGCCTGTTGCACCTGTGGATTCTTTACATGAAGGGGCGCCGAAGGCGCCCTGAACAAAAAAAACCGATCATTGGGCTCTGCGAACCTTCAGTTTGAACGCAGTTTGTAAGGTATAATTTATTTGCCGATACTTTTCGCCTCTTTCGTGAAGGTAAAGCGGTCTGTGTAATGGGACAGACTGAAAATGCCTCCCATTTAAAGGATGTATCCTTTAAATGGGATTTTGTTGACAGCCTTGAGGATAAAACCAAGGCCATCTGGATTGCCGCAGACTTTCTTTTTTTGAACAGCGGCAGTAAAGACAAGGCCAAGGCGGTAAATTTGATGAAGTATATGTCCAGCCCCAGGGTAAAGGAGTCGTTCCACCGGGAACTTTCTCCCTTTATACCGATTTCCAAGGGGGAGGAATATCTGGATAATCCGGTATTTAAAGAGATGTATTCGACTTCCAAATTCCTGCGGGCTAATCCGGCAGTCCGCAACTGGGAACCTGTGGCGAATAATCTTTACGGTAATCTTCAGCTTATGATGCTCGGAGAGATCAGTCCCCGGGAAGCTCTTCAGAGAACCGTCGATTATTCAAAGACCCTGTAATTTTACTGTCCGGCGCAGGTCTCTGCCCTGCGCCGGTTGTTTTTGAACAGGTATACCGGTATGTGAGGGGGAATCTGTTGATAAAAAGGCACAGAGAGTGGAGACACGCGGCGGTATATATACTTCCCAGTTTCTTGCTCCTTTTTGTTTTTACCATTTTGCCCATTGGGATGGATATTTATTACAGTTTTACTAAATACAACGTAATTCAAAAACCCCAGTGGATAGGAGCGGCTAACTATATTCAGATGTTCAAGGACATTTATTTTTTGGCCAGCCTCAAGAATACGGTTGTCTACACCCTGATAACCGTACCCTTGAATACGATCTTGTCCCTGGTTTTGGCGGCGGTCATTGCCGAGGGTTTCCAAAACAAGTTTGGCGGGTTTGTTAAAAGCGCCCTCTTTGTGCCGGTCATTGCCTCGGCGATCCTGGTTGGGACCATGTGGGCCTTAATACTTAATACCCGCGGGCCGGTCAACAGCGTCCTGAAATTATTTCATGTTCAGCCGATCAGTTTTCTTGGCATGACCACAACTGCTTTGCCTTCAATCGCCGCGGTAGCGGTGTGGAAAAGCGTGGGATATTATCTTGTGATCTGTTATGCGGGAATCATGGATATACCCCGATCTCTCTATGAAGCCGCAAAGGTCGACGGCGCCGGGACGGTACAGCGTTTTTTCTTTATTACCCTTCCATCCTTATCTACGGTGATCTATTTAATTGTTACTTTGGGAATAATCTGGTCATTCCAGGTGTTTGATTTAGCCTTTATTATGACCAACGGAGGTCCCGGGCAGTCATCCCAAACCCTGGTTCTGACTATTTATCAGGCTGCCTTTAAGGAAAACAGAATGGGATACGCTACGTCTATTGCCCTTGTTATGCTCTGCCTGGTTCTTGTAGTAACCCTGGTGCAAAAGCAGTTTCACCGGGATGGGAACAGGGATTAGCCATGAAAATAAAGACCATCACAGTCCAATTCCTCATAGGAACGCTGCTCCTTCTTTCGGCCCTTATAGCCCTAAGCCCCTTTATTCTCATGGTTATGACTTCCTTTACAGACAAGGCCAGCCTCGACTTTTCATTTGCAAACACGGAATTTCATTTCCGTAATTATGTCAGAATATTCCGGAATTTCAATCTTGGCCGATCCTTTCTGAACAGCGTGATTATTACCGTTTCAATCTGTCTTTTAAATTGTCTTGTTTCTTCTATGGCGGCTTACGGATTCGCGAGAAAGCATTTTCCCGGGCGGGATCGTTTTTTTCTCCTGTATTTGGCAACTCTCATGATACCTGCTCAGGTAACCCTAATTCCCTATTTTGTCATTATCCGGAAATTTGGGCTGATGAACACCCACTTGGCGTTGATCCTGCCTATTGACGCCTTCGGTGTTTTTCTCATCAGGCAGTTTATCCTTACCCTTCCGAACGATCTGTTGGAAGCGGCCACTATTGACGGATGCAATGAGCCGCAAATATTTACGCTGGTGGTGATCCCCCTGATAAAGGCGGTATTGGTCTCCCTGACGATCTTTACCTTTCTTTCATCATGGAATGATTTTATCCGCCCTTTAATAGTGATGACCAAAAACGAAATGCAGACGCTGACCGTGGCGTTAGCTGTTTTAAAGGGTAATTATCTTACCAATTATGGGCTTGTTATGGCCGGGGCGACCCTGACCTTCCTTCCTCCCATTGTTCTGTATATCATATTACAGAAACAGTTTGTTGAAGGAATTGCCCTGAGCGGCATCAAAGCATAGGGGAGAAAAAAAATGATTAAGACAGGACTTGTGCTTTTATTTGATGAAGCGGATGTTTTCTTGGCAAAACAGCTGGAGTCAGTCCCGGTTGATTACGTCGGCATACACCCCTGGGGCGGGAATCTTGCCCTTGAGGGCCTTGAAAGGACCTTTGCATATATCCGGACACCGGCATATAGGGAATTTGCCGATATTATCCATAGGAGCGGAAAGCAGATAGAATTTGAAGCCCATGTACATTCCTGGCTTCTGCCTAAAGAGTTGTTTTCCGGGCATCCCCAATGGTTTCGTGAAAATTCAGCCGGACAACGGACGGCGGATTACAACATGTGCGTCTCCGACAAAGAGGCCATGGCCTATCTTGCCGATCGGGCCGGTGAACTGGCAAAGCTGCTGGTTCCTGATAACCATAAATACTACTGGTGGACGGATGACGTTAGGGAGGATTGTTTTTGCCATTGTCCCGAGTGCCGGACATTATCGCCTTCCGATCAATACCTTCTCTGGTGTAACACGGTCCTGTCGGGCATCCGCAAAATTGACCCCGATGCAGGTTTATGTTATTTAGCCTATCTTACTACCATGCCGGCGCCGAAGAAGATAAAGCCCGCAGCGGGAATATTCCTGGAATATGCCCCGATTTTGCGGGATTCTTTTATTCCGATTAACTACGGGGACTGTGAAAAAAACAGGAATGAGACACGCGGGCTATCGGAATTATTGGACTGCTTTGGTTTGAGGGATTCCCGGGTGCTTGAGTATTGGCTGGACAATTCCCGTTTTTCCCACTGGACCAAGCCTTGGCGAAAGCTGCAATTTGATCCTGAAATTATGTCCCGGGATGTGGCCTGCTACCGCTCCCTTAACTTTGAGTCCATGACTACCTTTGCCTGTTGGATAGGCAAAGAATATCAGCAGGAATATTCTCCCCCTGATTTTATGACCTATGCGAATATATTCAAGTGATGGGGTTTCAAAATCGCAATTTTGTCCCCTTAAGATCCGCTAAGCAGCGGCGCATAGGGGCTGCCCGGAAATCGCTTTTCCGGATACGGCCCCTTCACCCTTCACCGTTTGAACCCCTGGTTTAGATCTCCCGGATCTCCGGGGACTTGAGCACCCCCTGGGGCCAGAAACGGTACTCATAGGTCCAGGCGGGACCGGCGGAGCGCCAGGAGTTGGGCCCCCACCAGAAACCGGGGTCCCGGATATTGGCGT
>JAITQR010000005.1 GCA_031288815.1 Treponema sp. | reverse complement strand
GCCGTGTCTCCCTGAGGAGCATCGTCACCCATCTTCTCAATATATTTTTCTACAATTTTGTTTACCACCGCTTCCGGTATGTCTACGAACACATCCTGCCAGTCTGCCCCATAAAACAGGTTCTCCCCCAGTTCTTCTATAGTCTCAGGCAGCTCTATTTTGGTTACTACCTCAGTGATATCCGGAATACCTGTCGGAGCGCCTTCCGGCGTCTTTGGGGCAAAGGCCCCGGCGTCGATCTTAACTACCGGCTTTCCGTCTATTTCCTTGATGGTAAACGTGGTACCCCCTTTCAGATACTCCTGTAAATCGGTGGTACTTTTAAATTTCGTAATAACAACTCCCCCGTTTTCCTCCTTGTACTCAAAGATTTTTTGGGCCGTTTTTTGAGACATGATACCCTGTGCCGGGACATCCACATCATCCGGCGTCGAACTCGATCCGCCGCCCACCGGCCCCTCGCAGCCGGAAAACACTAGAACAATCGTTACCGCCATAAACGCGATAACGGACCAAAAAGAATTTCTTTTCATTCTTTTCTCCTTACGAAATTGAATTGAGCTACACCGATCCCGAAGGGGCCGGAGATTTTCCTGGGTTGGTTTTTCCCGCCGGCGCATGGTCGGAGAAGGGACGGGATGGGAAAGATGACAAAATGACTTAAAATGTAAGGAAGGGACCGGGAGCTGGGGAGAAGAGAATTGGAAGCGTTACAGGTTTTAACTAAAAGTACATGGGGGGGGGGGGGGGGGTATAATACATTATCGTGAAGGAAGCCGGTGTTGCGGTATTTTCAGTACAGGAAAGTGACTGTAACATATTTAAGCAAAGATACCATAAGAAAATGACATTTGTCAATAAAACGGCCAATTATTCAAAATAAAATACAATTCTATGCTTAACAGATATTTAGTTTATGAGACCGGAGGCCGAGGGGGGCCGGAACCAGCCTTGAGCGCGGGGAACCGGCGGATCCGCCAGGGGGGACAGAACAAATTTTTTCTGTTAGAATTATTGTATGTTCCGCCTTTTGGATCTGGCAGAAAAAGTCCGGAAAGAGGCCGCCAGACTGTCTGCCTTGGGGGCTAAACTCGCGGATTCGGCGAGGGGTCCGGCGGCCGGGGCGGGGAAAGCGGTAAAAGCCTGGGGGGAAAGGCTCTGGGCTCTGATCCCCCGGGGTATCCGGAAGAAGCTGCCCTGGCTTGAGGGGAAGGCGGGTTTCGCGCTGATCGGCCTGGGCTTTGTTCTGGCTATCTTTCTGGCGGCTCTGGTAAGGGGGCTTGCCTCTCATCCCAATCCCGGCCTCCCGGAGCGGGCGCCGCCCTGGAACTCCGGGGAGCCGGACGGCCTGACCCGGGACGCGCCTATACCCCCGGAGGAACTTTTCCTTCCCGATGAACCGGATTTTCTGCCCGGGGTAATTCCGGAGCGGGAACGGAGGGATATTTGGACGGCGGAAGACGCGGAACCTTACTGGTACAATCCCCTGGAAGGGGGGGAGGAAACGTGGCGGAACCGGATCAGGTCGGCGCTTGACGAATTTCTGGAGCGTGTTCCATGAAAAGATACAGGCTTGTTTTAGTTTTGCTCTTTGCGGGCTTTGCTTTTTCCTGTAAAAGCACCGCCGAGGGGAGAGACGCGCCGCCTCCGCCGGAAAGTACCCTCCCGCCTGTTCCGGTCATAGAAGACCCGGGCGAGGACGCCGGGGAAGAGTCCGCCCCCGGCTTGACGGGAGAGACCGCCCTTCCGGAGCCTTCCGTTCCCGATCCAGGGAACCCGGAGGAGGCTCCGCTTGCCGGGGAGATCCCTTCGGAGACGCCGTTCGCCGGGGAGCCGGCTTTAGGGGTTATGGACGCCTTGCCGGAACCTTTCGCGGATCTGCCGGAAACCGAGGCGGAGGAAAGCCCTCCCGGCGAGGAGCCTTTTGCCGCCGCGCTGCCCGATCCCGCTGAGCCGATCCTGCCTGAACCGCCTGTAGCCGCCGAGGTTCCGCCCCAGCCCCCCGAACCCCAGCCCTTTCCCCTGCCCGTTCCTTCCGCGCCGCCCCAAAGCCCCCAGCCGGCTCCCGTCCCGGCGCCGGTACCCCCGCCGGTTCCTCCGCCTCCTCCACCCGCTTCGGTTCCGGATCGGCCCGCCGGGGTTTCCTCTGTTCCGCCGCCTTTTATCCGCCCCGCCGAGGAAGCGCCCGCTCCGGCCCCTGTCCGGGAACCGGTTCCCCTGCCACCCACGCCTCCCGTCGAGCCTCCGGCCTGGACCCGTCAAAATCAGGCCGAATCGTCCTCCCAGGCCGCGCCGGTCCTTCCCGCGGAGCCTTCTCCGGCGGCGGAGGATGGGGGGATACATTTTTCCCGCGTCGTCCGGGCCACGGTCGGGCAGTTGGTGGAAATTCCCTTCCGGGGAATCGGCTGGGTTTACCTTGGGGAAATGGGATTCCGGCAGGGCCTTGTCTACGGGTCCCGGCGGCTTGATCCGGAGGGGCAGAGTTTTATTTTCCGGGCGGAGGCGGCGGGAACCTACGGGCTTAAATTTTACAAGCAGGACTTTGTCCGGGACTATATCCTCAACGATTATGTCCAGGTGATTGTGGGCGAATCGCCGGAAGCCGCCGCCACGGGCTGGTTTAACCCGGTGACCGACCGGGGCAGGGCTATAGCGGAACCCCGCTGGCCCACGGCGGCCCAAGAGGCGGAGGCTTTCCGCGACCGTGACGGCGCCGGGGGGACAAACCGGGCCGGCGAAACGGGGAGATCCGCCGCGCCGGGGCAGGCTCCGGCGGCCGAATCCCGGCCGGTCCGGGATACCGGCCCGGCGCGGGACACGGCGGTTCCCGGCCAGTCCGCGGCCTTTCCGGAAAGATCCGCGCCGCCGCCGGCTTCACCGGACGTCGCCGCTCCCCCGGCCCCGGCCCCCCAGATCGCCGGGGGAAGGGACACGTCTCCCCAGGTTCTGGCCGCCGGCCCGGCGCGGAGCGCGGATCGTCCCGGCCAATCCGGGGCCGATCCGGCGGTACCCGTAGCGGCTGTTCCCGTTCCCGCGCCGGGGGAAGCCCTCCCGGACGGGAGCCCGCCCCCTGGCGGCGGTTCCTCTCCGGCGGGAGGCGCTTCGGAAGCGGAGGCCGCTTCCCCCGATCTATACCTGGGGCGGGCCAGGGAAGAATTTGAGGCGGGCCGGGTGGCCCAGGCGCTTGCCATTCTGGATCGGTTCAGGGAAAGCTTCCCCGCGGGCAGCGATGAAACATGGTGGCTTTACGGGCAGTTTTACGAGGCCAACAGCCCTTCCCGGGATATCCGCAGTTCCCTGGACTATTACCGGCGGCTTCTCCGGGAGTATCCCCAGAGCAGCCGCTGTAACGAGGCCCGCAGGCGGATCGCCTATCTGGAACGGTACTACATCAACATCCGCTAAGCTATATCTGAAGACGCGCCAGGTGATGGTAAGCCTGGGATCGCAGTTCTTTTACCGATTCGTCGGCCAGGTAATCGTCAAAAGGCATCATCCGGTCAATAGAGTGGAAGCGGCCGTTCGCGCCTTCCACGGGGGGCACGATCTCGATGATCCGGTTGGCGATGGAGGTGATGAATTCGTGGTCGTGGGAGTTAAAGAGCAGTACCCCGGGAAAGGCTATCAGCCCCTCGTTGAGGGCGGTTATCGCCTCCAGATCCAGGTGGTTGGTCGGCTCGTCCAGGATAAGGACGTTTGCCCCGGCGAGCATCATCCTGGCCAGCATACAGCGGACTTTCTCTCCCCCGGAGAGAACGTTTACCGGCTTCAGCGCCTCGTCCCCCGAAAAGAGCATGCGTCCCAGGAAACTCCGCACGTAGGTCTCGTCCTGATCCGGGGAGTACTGCCTGAGCCAGTCGGTGATGGAAAGAGCGGAGTTAAAGTAGGCGCTGTTCTCTTTGGGGAAATAGGAAAAGGCGGTCGTCTGGCCCCAGTACACGTCGCCGCTTTCCGCCTTTTTCTCGCCCGCGATGATGTCGAAAAGGGCGGATTTGGAGGCGTGTTCGATTCCCACGAAGGCGATCTTGTCCCCCCGGTTCACCAGGAGGGAAAAACCGTCCAGCAGTTTTTTCCCCTCACCGGAAAAGCGCAGTTTTTCTATCCGCAGCACGTTGTTGCCTATCTCCCGGTTCGGCTTGAAACCCACGTAGGGAAACTTGCGGCTGGTAACGTGGATGTTTTCCAGTTCCAGCTTTTCCAGCACCTTTTTGCGGCTCGTGGCCTGCCGGCTCTTGCTGGCGTTACTGGCAAAACGCTGGATAAATTCCCGCAGTTCCCGGGCCTTCTCCTCGTTCTTTTTCTGCTGATCCCTGGCCTGGCGCTGGAGCATCTGGCTCATCTGGTACCAGAAATCGTAGTTTCCCGAATAGGCGCTTATCCGGCCGAAATCGATATCGCAGATCTGGGTACAGACCGCGTTGAGAAAGTGCCGGTCGTGGGAAACCACGATCACCGTGTTGGGGAAGTCGATAAGGAATTCCTCAAGCCAGCCGATTGATTCCAGATCCAGACCGTTGGTGGGCTCGTCCAGGAGAAGGATGTCGGGGCTGCCGAAGAGGGCCTGGGCCAGAAGGACGCGAACCTTTTTTGACTCGTCCAGCTCGCTCATCATTTTGCCCTGATCCGCCTCTTCGAGGCCCAAGCCGGAGAGAAGCTGCCCCGCCTGGGCTTCCGATTCCCAGCCCCCCAGGTCGGCAAAGTCCGCCTCCAGTTCGCTGACCCGCATGCCGTCGGCCTCGGAAAAATCCTCTTTGGCGTAAATGGCCTCCCGTTCCTTCTGTATCCGGTAAAGCTTGGGGTAACCCATAATCACCGTCTCCAGTACGGGGTATTCCTCGAAGGCGAAGTGATCCTGTTTGAGTACGGCGATCCGCTGTCCGGAACCGACGGAAATTTCTCCCCTGTCGTGTTCCGTCTCTCCGGAAAGTATCTTGAGGAAGGTGGACTTCCCCGCGCCGTTAGCCCCGATAATGCCGTAGCAGTTACCGGGGGTGAATTTCAGGTTGACATCTTTAAAAAGGCTACGCTCGCCGAAGCTGAGGCTAAGGTCGGTAACGGTAATCACTAAACAAAACTCCCGCAAATATGGTATTGAAGCCCCTTTATGTTAGCAGAAAAGGGCGGGAATGGAAAGGGATCGCGAGGATCGGATCCCGAATACGCCTAAACGAACCAGGTATTGACTTTATTTTTGATCCTGGTGTATATTAAGACAATTCTTGAAAGGTCATGGTGTTAAGAAATCGTCCTTCATTTTTACCTTTTTCCTCCGCGGCCCGTTCTGACGGTTTAATAAACAGCATTA
>JAITQR010000273.1 GCA_031288815.1 Treponema sp. | reverse complement strand
GCTGTTCGGAAACCGAAGTTTCCGGACAACGGCCGCCGGAGACGGCAAAATACGGGGCGTTTTGTAAGACCCCCCAAGCAACCGGGTTGCCGAACAAGTCCATTATTGTCCCGCCAGGGGTGTTTTGCAAGGCCTTAGGGGCACGCAAGGGGCTAATCCTCATTTATCTTGTGTTCGATAAGGAACATATCCAGGACGGTAAGAAACAGGATAACTACCATGGGCCCCAGGATGAGGCCGTTAAAACCGAAGACTCTTACGCCCCCCAGGATGGCGAAGAAGATGATCAGCGGGTGGAGCTGTATCCGATCCCTTAAAAACATGGGGCGCAGGATATTGTCCAGCAGGGAAATAAAGAGTCCGGAAACAACGAGGAAGATAATTCCGTTCAAGACATTTCCCGTAAGAATCCTGATGAGTCCCAGGGGCAGCCACACGAGGCCGCCGCCGATCATGGGGATAAACACACAGATAAAGGTAAGTCCCGCAAGAACCAGCGCGCCGCTTACCTTGAACAGCGTAAAGATGATATAGGCCAGCGCGGACTGGATCAGGGCAACCAGGATATATCCTAAAAAGAGATTCCGGGTAATGTCCATAAACTTGCCCATAAGGGTGCGCATGTAGGCCCTGCGGATAGGGATGGCGTGGACCGCCAGCCGGGAAAGGTAGGGGCCGTCGGCATAGAAGAAAAACAGGGTAAAGACCATCAGCACCAGTCCCACAAAGAAGGTTCCGATGTTTCTGGCGACGATACTGCTTAGGGAGATAAGCCGCTGCAGGCCGCCGCTGAGGGAATTAAGAAGCCACCGCTCAATCTCAATACCGCTCAGCGTTACCTGGCCCTTGGAAACATCGACAATGAAGGCCGACAGGTTGTCGAACAGATCCGAAAAACCCTCGGGCCGCTGGTTGAAAAGCTCCCGGATATACCGCATCAGTTCTACTATCTGCCGGGAGAACAGGGAGGCTATAAAGCTCAAGGGGATCATAATAACCACCGCGGTACCCAGGGCAAAAACCGCCGCCCAGAAATTTTTAAGTATCCTGCCCTTGGCGGTGGAAAAATCGAGATCCCGTATCACCCGGTGGTGCAGGGGGCTTACCAGTACGTAAAGCAGGATGGACCAGAGCAGCACCGTAAAGAAAGGCGCGAAAACCCGGCAAACCATGATGAAAAGGAGAAGAAGAAGCGCCCCAAAGGCATAGGCCTGGATGGGCGACAGGTTGCCGCGTCCCGGAGGGAAAACTCCGCCCCCCGCCGATCCCTCGGCGGAGTGTCTCGAAGCTGTTTCCGGCGCTTCCTCCGGGACCGGGGCCTTGGTGGGGTATTCGCTCATAAACTGCCCAGGATCCTTTCAGCCTCGCTCTTCCCCGGATAGGAAGGATTGCGCTTGAGGAGATCGGTAAGGCGGGCCCGGGCGGAATCCGTATCCCCAAGGCTCACATAGGTCTTGCCCAGTTCCAGAATCGCTTCCCAACTGTCCGGGACGAGTTTAAGGTACTGCTCATAAGCTTCCCGGGCCTTGCCCAGGTTCTTCGCGCCGGCGTAAGCCCGGGCCAGATTAAGCCGCACCGTGGCGTGTCCCGGCTGAGCCGCCAGGGCTTTCTCGTAATGTTCCACGCTTTTGGCCCAGTCTTCCTGTTTGGCGTACACGGCGCCGAGGTTGTTGTTGACCTCGTAGTTATTCGGTTCCGTCTGGTAGGCTTCGGTGAGAAATCCGAGGGCGTCCCGGACAAAGCCGTTTTCCAGGCAGAGCCGGCCCAGGTTGATCCGGGGTTTCACGTATTTCGGGTCCAGCCTTGCCGCGTCGGTATAAGCGGCGATAGCTTTCCCCGGATCCCCCGTCCCTTCCAGGGCCTGGCCCAGGGTATAGGCGTAGGAGGGGTTGCCCGGCGCGGCCTTTGCCGCCCGCCGGGCGTAGTCCGCCGCCTCGGCGTTTTTGTCCAGCCCCAGTTTGACAATGGCCATGTTGTAGTTGGTCTGTCCGTCACCGGGAGCCGAGGCAAGGGCCCTGACAAAGAGGGGTTCCGCGGCCTGGTAATTCCCCGCGGCCGCCTGAAGTATCCCCAGTTCCCGCAAAGAGGCCAGATCGTTGGGACTGGACTCCAGGGCCTTGCCGAAGGCGGCGGCAGCTCCCCTGGCATCCCCCTTGGCGGAGAGGATTCGCCCTATTTCCCGGTGGGCCGCGGTGTAGTCCGCCTTTATGCCGACGGCCTTACGGTAAGCCGCCAGGGCCTCGTCCTGCCGGCCGAGGGAGCGAAGGACACCCCCCAGGTTGTACCAGGCGGGCTCGAAACCGGGGTTTAGCCGGGTAACCGTCTCAAAAGCCTGGCGGGCGTCGGCAAATTTGCGGGAACTGAAGTAGACCCGTCCCAGGTCGAGGGGGTAGAGGTAGTTGTTCGGATCACGCTTTACCGCCTCTTTCAGTTCCCCCGCGGCGTCGTCCCACTGTTTTAAATCCCGGTATATCTTTCCCAGGGTATAATGGGGAAGCCCCTGGGAGGGATCGGCGGCGAGAGCGTTTTCCGCCTGGGCCCTTGCCTCAACCATAGCCTTGCGGCCTTCTTCCGAACCGGGATGTTCCGCGTAAAGATCGTACCAGGTTTCGGCTATTTCCGCCCTTTTCTGGGCTTCAAAGCGTTTTTCCTCGGGGGGCAGCCGGCCAAGGGCTTCCGTAAAGGCCGCCTCTCCCCCGGAGGCATCTCCCTGCCGGACAAGATCCCTGCCCCGGAATACCAGATCGTTTACCGCCCTCATCCGTTCCCGCTTTTCCTCGGAAAGCCGGGCCAGTTCCGCCTCCTCCGCCCGGCGGCGGACCGCTTCCGCCTCGGCGGCGGCCCGGCGCTCCGCTTCCGCCACGGCACGGGCGGCGGCTTCCGCCTCGGCAACAGCCCGGCGTTCCGCTTCCGCGGCGGCCCGGGCCGTGGCTTCCGCCTCGGCAATGGTCCGGCGCTCCGCTTCCGAGGCGAGCCGGGCGGCGGTTTCCGCCTCCAAAAGCAGGCGGCGTTCTTCCGCCGCTTTCCGCCGTTCCTCCTCCAGCCTTGCCTGGGCGGCAATGTCTTCCGCCGCGGGTCGCGCCGGAGCCTGGACGAGGGCGGCGGCCCGGGCTGCGGACGCGGAGGCTTCGGCGGCAGCCCGGGCGGCGGACGCGGATGTTTCCGCCGCCGCCTCCGACGCGCTAAGCCCGGCCGCCCGGGACTCCCGGATGGCCAGATCCCGCAGTTCCCTGGCCTCCTGGTCGTCGGCGTTTTCGATTAAGAGCCGGTCCAACTGATCCAGGGCCCGGCTGTACTCTTTCTGCTCAATATAATCCCTGGCCAGTCGCAAGGTGTTCTGCCGGACCCGGGCCGCCGGATCCTCCCCGGAGGAAAAAGCCCGAATCAGAAAGAAAACCCCCGTTCCGGCCAGGATCAGGGCCAGGGCGGATGCCGCGATAATTGCTTTTTTCCGGTCCATCAGTTTAAACTCCTATTCCAGCTCAAATTCGCCTTCGTAACTCTGCACCGCCTCGGCCCCGGAGGAAAGCCCCTTGGTTTCCTCCGCGGCGGCCTGGAGGGAAGCGGAAACTTCTTCCAAAAGCCGCTGCCGGCGGGCAGCCTCGGCCCGGGCGGCTTCTTCCGCCAGAAGCCGCCGCCGTTCCTCCGCGGCGAATTCGGAGCGGATTAGGGCCACCAGCTGTTCGATTTGGAGCCGCTTGGGGGAACGGGGCTCCAGGGACAGGAAAAAATCGTAATCCGGCAGGGCTTCCCTGAAAGCCCCGGTTTTTATCCGGGTATTGGCCCGGTTCAGGTAAGCCGCCGCGTAAGAGGGGTCGGCTTCAATAGCCTGGGTATAGTAATGCTCGGCGGAATCGGATTTCTCCATGCCGAAGTACAGGTTTCCCAGGTTGCAGGCAATCCGGGCGGTCTCGTTTCCCGCCTTGGGCAGGGCTTTCAGGTAGACGGCCACGGCGTCGTCGGGCCGTTCGAGCTGCTGGTAGGCAATTCCCAGGTAAAGATAGGCCCTTATTTCGTCGGGGTTTTCCAGAAGGGCGTTTTCCAGAAAGGGAACGGCCTCCCCCGGTTTGTTTTGCATAAAAAAATCTTCCCCCCGGGAAAAATTGGTCTGGGCGCCCAGGAAGGGGCCCAGAACGGGGATCCAAAAAGCCGCCAAAAGGGGCAAAAATACGGTTTTCCGCATACTCATTCCCTGTTTTAAATGTCGGCCGCGCCTTGCCGCCGCATAATGAAAGAAATCATTAAACCTTCCATCAAAATACACCTATAATTAAAATAACAAGTCGAGGCGCTTAATCCTCAAAATTTATTCCAGTATAAGGTATTCGGCGGGCTAGGAAAAGACATGAGAGTCCTTGCGTTAGTCATTGTCCTTGTGGTAGGGACGGCTTTTTTGGCGGCCTTTGTAATCAAGCAGTTTCTCTTTTCCAAAGGAACGGAGGCCCTTCCGCTGCTTATCAAGCGGGGAAAGACCGAACTTGCCGTAAGGTCGGCAAAAAAGCTCATCGCCAAGGATCCGAAAAACGCCGAGGCCCACTACTACCTGGGGCTGGCCTACGCGGCCGAAAAAAAGGACGACCTGGCCTACCGGGAATTTAAGACCCTCAACCAGCTAAGCATCCAGGGGAAAGCCATACCGGAAATGGAATACCGTCAAACCCTGGCCCGGCTCTACCTGTCCAACAGGGAACCGGAAGAGGCTTTGAAGGAATACCTCCTCCTGATTAAGCTTATGCCGAAAAAAGGGGATTATTACTACCAGGCGGGGAAGCTTTTCGCGGAAGTGGGCAAGCCGGACAGGGCCAGGGAATACCTGGAAAAGGCGGCCGAATTCTCCCCAAACGACGGAGACATCTACTTCGAGCTGGGGGTTCTGCTTTACAAAGCCAAAAAAGCCCCGGACGCCAAGGCCGTTCTGGAACGGGCCCTGCGTTTCCAGAAAGACAAGGCCCAGGCAAAAACCTGGTACTACCTGGGGAAACTGCAGAAAGATCTTAAGGATTATGCGGGGGCGGCCCTCTCCTTCGAAAAAGCGGCGGCGGAACCGGAGTACAAACTGCGGGCCCTGGTGGAGCGGGGGGGCAGTTTTATGTCCATGAACGAGTTCGCCAAGGCCGTACCGGTTCTGGAAAAGGCGGTGGCCGCCATCTCCGACGAATCCGAACAGGAGAGCCTCTACGCCCGTTACTTCCTGGGCCTGTGTTACGAAAAAAGGCGGGAAATAGACCGGGCCGTGGCCCAGTGGGAAAAAGTTTACCATGAAAAGAAAGGCTTTCGGGACGTGGGGGAAAAGCTTTCCCAGTACCAGGATATCAAGACTGAAAGCGGCGGGGGCATAAAGAAGTACATTACCGCCGGCAACGCGGATTTTCTGGAACTCTGCAAATCCGTCGTGAAAAACGCCATGGGACTGAGCGTACAGAGCGCCAAACCCACTCCCGGCGGCGGCGAGGTATTGGCCCTTGAGGGAGGCGGCGAGAGCGAGTGGCAGAGTGCCCGTAAGATCCCCCGGCTTATCCGTTTTTACCGGAGCAACGAGCCGGCGGGGGAGGAAGAGATCCGCTCTATCCTGGACGACGCCCGGGAGCAGAACATCCCCAAAACGGCGCTTGTCGCCAGCGGGGGTTTTTCCCGGGCCGCGCTGGATTTCTCCAACAACAGGCCGGTGGAACTTTTCGGCAGGGAAAAACTCCAGAACATGCTGCGCAAGGCGGTTCAATGAAGATACTCTGTATCTCCGACCAAATCGATCCCCTGGTGTACACCAACACCGTCAGGGAACGTTTCAAAGATGTGGATCTGATCCTCAGCGCCGGGGATCTTCCCATGGATTACCTGGACTTCATTATTTCCAGCCTCAACAAACCGCTTCTCTTTGTCTTCGGGAACCACCACACCGAGGACATGCCCTATTATACCGGGGGAGGCTTGTACAGCGTCCCCGGAAACAGCGTGGCGGAACACTACCATGGCTCGGGGGCGATCCATGTGGGCTCCCGAATCTGCCGGGAAGAGGGTCTTATCATCGCCGGTCTTGGGGGTTCCATGCGCTACAACAGGGGAAACAACCAGTTCACCGAGTTCCAGATGAAAAAAGAGATACTCAAACTGATTCCCGGCCTTATATTTAACCGGATCTTCCGGGGCCGCTACCTGGATATACTTTTAACCCACGCCAGTCCCCGGGGCATTCACGACAGGGAAGACCGGTGCCACCTGGGCTTTAAGTGTTTTCTCTGGTTCATGCGGAAATTCAAACCCAGATATCTTATCCACGGGCACATCCACCTCTACGATCTGAGGGATATCCGGGTTACCAAATACAGGGAAACCACGGTAATCAACGCCTACAGCCATTACATTTTCAATACCGGGGAAGGAAAGTAAATTGTCCAATACCAACTACGATATGACCTACCGGATCCAGGCCATAGAGGATTTCAACCGCGCCAGAGGCAAGGCTCTGTTTTCCCGGATAAAACATTTTATGGACGCCGATCGGGACCGGCTGCTTTCCTTCAATGACGTTAAAGAGATCCTCAGGCCCAGAAACCAGGTTTACCGGGGCATGCAGGTGGTTCCCATTAAAAACATCATCGGCAGCGAGGGCCGTTATCGGGATTTCAACAAATTCTTCCTGCCCCGGGCCAATCATCTGCGGCACCGCTGGGAACGGGTCGATATGGCCAACCTTAAAGACATAACCCTTCCGGTGATCCAGCTCTACGAAATCGGGGGGGTCTATTTTGTCCGGGACGGCAACCACCGGGTATCGGTGGCCCGCCTCAAGGGAGTGGAACTCATCGACGCGGAGGTAACGAGCCTGGCGAGTGAAATCAGCATCAAGCCCGGCATGACCGCCGAAGAGATGAAAACGGCGGTGATCAACTACGAAAAAAAGATCTTCTACGAGAAGACCGAATTCGGAAAACTAACGGGCTGCGGGGATCTGGATTTTACCATGCCCGGCCGCTACGACGTAATCTACAACCATATCCTGGTACACAAATACTACATCAACCAGGACAAAGAAGAGGAAATCTCCTTTCCCGAGGCTCTGGTATCCTGGTACAACGAGGTATACCTGCCGATTATCAACATTATCCGGGAACAGTGGCTTACCCTGAATTTCCCCGGCAGAAGCCCCAGCGATCTGTACGTGTGGATCGTGAAGCACTGGGATTTTCTGAAAAAAAAATACGGCGCTTATTCACTTTCAGAAGCGGCCAGGGATTTTTCCGTCAAATACGGCCGGAGCCGGGGACGCTTCTTCCGCTTTCTGGCGATCCTGGCGGAACGTATCGGGCGGATCGGAAAGGCCAGGTAGAAAACCTGTGTCCTTTTTAAAGATCCGGGGAAGACCTTTCGCAGAGCCTCCCTTTGACCGGTTTTTTGAATTTATCGCCCCCAACGCGGATCGTCACCGTATCCTCAAATCCCTGCTGAAGGAATTGGGGATAGAGTCCCTGGTGTTTACCGTGGCGGGGAACCGGCACTTCTTCATATTCCCCCGGCGGGAAGGACCAGAGCCGGACAATCCCCCGGCGGGGGACCGGGTGTTCCCCTTCCCCGGGAAAAACCCGGTGATACTCACCGCCCATTACGACCGGGCGGCCGGAAGCCCCGGGGCAAACGACAACAGCGTCGCGGTTTTCCTCCTGATAAAAGCCGCCGGGCTGCTGCGGACAAGCGGAACCGGCAACTGGATTACGATCCTGACCGACAAGGAGGAACTCGGCCCCGGAGAGGGTATCTGTTCCCAGGGTTCCTACACCCTGGCGGAAACCCTGCGCCGGAACGGGCTGGGCCGGGGCAGGATCTTTATCTTCGACAGCTGCGGGACCGGGGACACCCTGATCGTTTCCTCCACCGCCGATTATCTTTTCAACGACTATTCCTTTAGCTATTTTTTTAACCGGGCGCCCAAGGGATTGCTGAAAGCCCGGCAGCTTACCAGGGAACTGCGGATCATGGCCCTGGAAACGGCCCGGAACCTCAACATGGACAAGGTACTCCTCCTCCCCACGCCTTTTTCGGAGGACGCGGGTTTCCTGAAAGCCGGCCTGGCCGCCGTAACCATCACCGCCCTGCCCTCCCGGGAAGCCTCCTCCTTCGTTTCCCTGCTGCGCAAGAGGCCGGATTTTCCCGGCGCCCTCATCGCCCGGGAAAACAGACAAGCCGGGGACGAGCCGCTCATCCCCGAAACCTGGCGCCGCCTCAACGGCCCGAAAGACCTGCCTTCCCGGCTTACCCCGGAGCATTACGGCGGGATACTCCGTTTCGCCCAGCAGCTCTGCAAAAACTGAGGCCGCCGGGGAGAGGTTTTACCGGCTCAAGAGGCAAAGGATCTCACCGATGAACATCCGGTGGTAATCTTTGCCGTGGTAGGACTGCTCGATGGAATCCTTGTCCAGGAAGGCGGCGGGATCGAAGTCGTGGGTGTAGAGCTTGCGGCAGATGATAATATCCCTGGCCTCCCGAAAGGCGATAGCCCCCGCGGCCCTGCCGCCGGCGATATCGCCGCCGAAGACAAGGGGGCTGAGCCCCGCCTCGGCGGCCTTGTCGTGGTCCCGGCCGGATTCCTTGCCGCAGAAGTTCAGGGCGGCCCGTTTGTCCTCGTCGAAAAAGGAAAGGCTAAAGAGGGTACTGGCATTGGCGAATTCGAAGGTGCGGCGACTGGGACGGATGAACATAAAGGCCACATCCCGGCCCCAGAGCACCCCCAGACCGCCCCAGCTTGCGGTCATGGTATTCCAGTCCCCCCCGCCGTCCGGGGCGGCGTTGCCCGCGGTGATCAGCATCCAGCCCCTTCCAACGCGGGACGAGGGTGAACCGGCAAAATCCCGAATATGCCGCTCCTCCCAATGCGCTTTCGCCCCCGCCGGAGCCGGAACAACCGTTTTCTGTTTCATGTGCTATACCTCCAAAATTTTACTGTACATGTCCAACGCGGAATCACCGGAACCGCCGCCGGCCCTGGCGGCCAGAACCTTCCTGGTGAGGATCTTTCCCAACTGCACCCCTTCCTGATCGAAGCTGTTGATGTTCCACACAAAGCCCTGGAACATCACCTTGTTTTCAAAATGGGCAAGCAGGGCTCCCAGGACGGCGGGGTTAAGCCGCTTTCCGTAGATCAGGCTGGAGGGCCTGCCGCCGGGAAATTCCTTGTTCCTGTCCGTGTCCCCGGCCTCGCCCGGTCCGGCACGGCCCTTGGCGAAGGCCAGGATCTGGGCGGCCAGGTTGGCCTTGAGTTTCTGCTGGCTGTCCGATCCGTCCACGGAAACGTCGTCCCCCCGCTGGCTGTCCGCGAAACCGATAAACTGGAGGGGCACGATGTCGGTACCCTGGTGGAGGAGCTGGTAGAAGGAATGCTGGCCGTTGGTACCCGGTTCGCCGAATACCACCGGGCCGGTGGAATAGTTTACCGGGACTCCGTTCCGGTTTACCCGCTTGCCGTTGGATTCCATATCAAGCTGCTGAAGGTGGGCGGGGAAGCGGGAAAGGGCCTGGCTGTAGGGCAAAATCGCCGTATAGGGGTAGCCCAGGAAATTCCGCTCCCAGACCCCGATAAGGGCGTCAAGAAGGGCGGCGTTTTTAAGGGGCGGCTCCAGGGCGGCTTTGTCCGCCTCCCGGGCCCCGGCAAGAAAATCCCGGAACACCGCCGGCCCGAAGGCCAGGGAGAGGATTACCCCGCCGACCCCGGAGGAGGAGGAGTAACGGCCGCCGATAAAATCATCGATGTAGAAAGAATCCAGGTAGTCGCTGTTGTGGGCCAGGGGGCTGGTCTCGCTGGTAACCGCCACCATGTGCCGGCTGGGGTCAAGGCCCGCCTTTTTAAGCTTATCCTTGGCGAAAAGCTCGTTGGCCAGGGTTTCCTGGGTGGTTCCGCTCTTGGACACCAGGATAAA
>JAITQR010000265.1 GCA_031288815.1 Treponema sp. | reverse complement strand
GGCAAAGGGCGCAGGTCGCGCCCGTCAGGGGGACTCTCCGGTGTGGTAGGCGCGTACTGGAAGTACGCGCCTGGAAGCCAAATCCCCCCTTTCCGAAAAGGTTTACCCATCCCCTATGGGGATTTGAAGCGATACCCCCGCCGACCAAAAGGGAGGAAAAGGGCGCAGGACGCGCCCGGAAGGGGGTCTCGCTAAAACGGCATCCCTGCCGTTTTGCTACAAAAATCCTGCGCCCTGCTTGGATTTTTATAGCCGCGAAAACCCGTCCGACTCCCCATCCGTTCGGCTGAATATACAAAAAAGCCCGGAATGTAAATTTCCGGGCTTTATTTAAAAAAAGCGGGAAACGGGAGTCGGACCCGCGACATCGACCTTGGCAAGGTCGCGCTCTACCACTGAGCTATTCCCGCGTATTCGGTAACTCTTCCAGGCTTTCGCCAGGATCAAAGAGATACCCGCCTGAGCCGCGAAGGGATCAAAGCCGCGGCTCCCATGGATGATATAAAAGCAATTTCAAGACCCGACCGGTTTTAAAATCGGCTTTGTCAAATACGTCCAACAGGGAACCGTTATGGTCAAGTTATATAAGAAATCCGGATCTTTGTCAATTCTTTTAGAAAAAATACCCCCCCGCGGGGACGGAAACCTCTTCAACCACCTTTTTATTCGTAGCGAAACGCGGGGCGGGTTCCCGGATTGAACGCGGAAACCCCGGGCCTCAGCCGGGCAGGATCAGATTGTAGAGCCGGTCCAGGTCTTCCATGGAGTAGTAATCAATACGGATACTGCCCTTGCCCAGATCCCCGGCGATAGCCACCTTGGTACCGAATTTTTCGATCAGCTTTTCTTCCATGTCCACGATCTCCGGGGGACGTTTTGCCGAGGCGCTTTCCCTGGGGGACGGGTCTTCCCCGGCGGCTTCTCCCTCCGGTTCTTTTACCCTGCCGTTCAGGGCGGCGGCCCGCTTTTCCGCCTCCCGGACGGAGAGCCCCTTATCCAAAATCTCCCGGTACAGGGTGTCCTGGGCAGCTTCGTCGTTTACCGAGAGGAGGGAGCGGGCGTGACCGGGGGAAAGTTCCCCCTTTTCAAGACTTTGGCGGGCCTTCTCTGGCAGTTTGAGAAGCCTTAAGGCGTTTGCCACGGTGGAACGGTTTTTCCCAACCTTGGCGGCGACTTCGTCCTGGGAAAAACCGGTGAATTCCATCAGCCTTTTGTAGCCTTCCGCCTCCTCAATAGGGTTAAGATCGCTGCGCTGCACGTTTTCGATAAGGGCGATAAGCATCCGCTCGTCGGCGGAGTAGGAACGGACGATTACCGGCGCTTCGGTAAGCCCCGCCAGCTTGGCGGCACGGAAACGCCGCTCCCCGGCCACGATGGTATAACAACCCTCCCCGTCGGCTTCGGCGATGATAGGCTCTATGATCCCGTACTCCCTGATGGAATCGGCAAGCTCCTGGAGTTCCACCTCCCCGAAGCGCTTCCGGGGCTGATCCGGGTTGGACCGGAGTTTCTCCAGGGGGATGGACAGCTCCCCCGTGGCCGGCGCGAGGGGCGGAAGCGAGACTCCTTCCTGGGGGTAAGCCCGAGGATCCGGGGAACCGCTGTCGTTTTCCATGGGGAGCAGGGCTTCCAGCCCCTTTCCAAGACCGCGTTTAGGCGCCACGCTTTAACACCTCTTGGGTAAGGCTCCGGTAAGCCCGCGCGCCGGAACATTGGGGATCGTAAACCGAGATAGGAAGCCCGTGGGAGGGAGCTTCGGAAAGCCGGACATTCCGGGGAATGATTGTGGCGAATACCTTCGTCTTAAAATAGGCGCTTACCTGTTTAACCACGTCCTGGGCAAGGCGGATACGGGGATCGTACATGGTAAAGAAGATCCCCCCGATGTCCAGGGAGGGGTTCAGTCCGGCCTGAATCCGCTTGATGGTCTTAAGCAGAAGGGAAAGCCCCTCCATGGCGAAATATTCACACTGCATGGGTATAAGCACCGCGTTTGCGGCGGTCATGCCGTTCAGGGTAAGCACCCCCAGGCTGGGGGGACAGTCGATGAGGATGTAGTCGTAGCGGCCGGAGACCGGTTCCAGGGCTTTTTTGAGGAAAAAGTCCCGTTCTTCCTGCTCAATCAGCTCCACCGCCGCCCCGGACAGGTCGATGCTGGCGGGAATAACCTGGAGCCCCGGCACCGGCGTGTTCCGAATCGTCTTTTCCACCGGGGCCTTGCCGGAAAGCAGTTCGTAAACCCCCGGATTGGGGAAATTGACGCCCACCCCGCTGGAGAGGTTGGCCTGGGACTCAAAATCCACCAGCAGAACCGATTTTCCCTCTTCCGCGAGATATGCGCCGATATTTACCGCGGAAGTGGTTTTTCCCACTCCCCCTTTCTGGTTTACGAACACATAGGTTTTACCCATAACGTAATTATATCCAATATGTTTTAAAAATACTATTGAACCCCGGAAAATATGGGGTTATTCTATAATTATGGAAACCATACGCATACTTGCCCTGGATTTAGATGATACCCTTTTACGGTCGGATCTGTCTATCTCTTTCCGCACCCGGAATGTCATTAAAAAAGCGGCATCCCAGGGAGTGGTGGTGGTATTGGCTTCCGGCAGGGTTCCCGTAGCGATGGAGCGCTTTTCCAAGCTTCTGGGAATGCACAAGAGGCCCGGTTACCTTATCTGTAATAACGGCACTATTGTGCAGGAAAGCCATACAGGAAACCGGATATCCGAAACACTGCTCAACAGCGCGGCCGCCCTGGCCGTTTACGATCTCGCCGTGGCGGAGGGTTTTGCCGTCCAACTGTATGAGGAAGACGTGATGTACGTGTCCCGGGATAACGAGTATACCCGCTACGATCAGAAACTGACCGGCCTGCGGCAGGTGGTGGTTGAAAATTTCCGGGATATGATAGAGGAAGGCTGTTACAAGCTCCTTATTCCCGGAGACCCCATGCTGCTCCAGCCCCTGGAAAGCATTATCCGTACCTACCTGGGGAACGACATAACCCTTTTTACCAGCAAGCCCTACTTTCTGGAAGTGCTTCCCAAAAATACCGATAAGGGAACCGCCCTGGAGATGATAGCGAAGACCCTGGGTGTCGGCCGGGAGGCGGTGCTGGCCATCGGGGATTCCATGAACGACGAGGCCATGATCCGCTGGGCCGGAATGGGGGTGGCCATGGCCAACGGCGACGACCGGATCAAGAGCATCGCCTCCCTGGTAACGGAAAAATCCAACGACGACGACGGGGTAGCCGAAGTAATCGAAAAATATGTCCTGGGCAGGGAGATTGTCGCATGAGCGAAGGCTCCCGGGAATCCCAGGGCGAAATTCCCCCCGGCGCAAGTCAGGTCAAAGAAGATATCCCCATCAGCACCGTGGACTCCCCTTCCGCGGTACTGGAGCTTATCTACCAGCTTAAAATCAAAGATGTCATGGTCAATGCGGTGGTAACCGCCGAAAGAACCGACAGCATGCGGTATATCCAGACCCTTATGCGGGAGAACTACATTACCGGGGTGCCGATTACGGAAGAAGGGGGTCTGGTGGGGATCGTTTCCATTGACGATATCGTCACCGCCCTGGACAAGGGCTATATTGACTGTTTCGCGGAGGAGCGGATGACCCGGGACGTGATCGTCCTGGAAGACGACATGCCCCTTTCCTTCGCTATCTCCTACCTTAACAAATACCGTTACGGGCGTTTTCCGGTAGTGAACAAGAAAAAGGAACTGGTGGGAATTATCACGTCTAAAGACGTAATCGGCTCCCTGCTTGTGGAGATGAACCGGGAGGTTTTGCGCCTGGAAAAGATGCACCAGAAGGATAACGGGGCTACCCCGCCCTATTCGGAGATGGAATTCTCCACGGTAAAGTACGATTTTGAGCTGGCCGGCCGGGCCTCTACGGAGATCAAAAAGGCCCTGAAGGCAAGAAACATCGATCCCAAGATCATCCGCCGGGT
>JAITQR010000222.1 GCA_031288815.1 Treponema sp. | reverse complement strand
TAGTACCACTCTCCCCGGACCGGAACCGCCCAGTCCCCGTCCCGGTATTCCGCCGGGCCCAGCCTGTCCGGGTAAGCCTGGGCCAGGGCCTTCATGATCCGCTCCCCCCGGTCCGGTTCTTCCCGCCGGGGAAGGGCAAGCTGGGGGCTTTCCGGGTTCTCCGGCCCCTGTTCGGCGTCGATCTTCCCGGCCCCGGGCTTTTCGCCGCCCGGATTCTCTCCCGTTTCGGCGGCTATCCTGGGGAGTGTTTCGGCGGGAACCTGCGCTCCCGTATAGCCGGACGGCTGTTTTGGAAGGTTTTTCTGACCCCGTCCCCCCGCGGAAAGGGAAAGCCCGGACAGGATACCGGTAAAGATTAGAAAAAATATTGTAATTCGCAAAGCCGCATACGTCTCACTAACAGGTTCTATAATACCAGAGAACCGGGGCTTGTAAAGCCCCCGAAACCGTTTCCGTACCCTTCCCTTTCACTTAGAAAAATTATGGCGCAACGCGTCCTCTTGTTTAGTTTCCCTCCATCCGCTAGTATTCAGTTAGGTATTATGGCTGTTTTTGGGATAAAAAGACGCTTTTTTCTTGTCTTTCTGCTCATCCGGGGGGTGTTTTCGGCGTTTTCCCAGGAAATCGTCACCGCCGAGCAGTATCTGAAAAACGTTTCCGATCGGTACAGCCTTATCAAGGATTACGAGGCCCAGCTTTCCATCCGCTCGGGGAGTACCCGGATGCGGGGCAACGTGAGCCATCTGGCCCCTTCCTTTCTGCGTATTGATTTCTCCGAGCCGGCGGAACAGGTGATCGTCTTTAACGGGGAGCTCCTTACGGTGTATCTGCCCGGTTACCGGGCGGTGCTGAACCAGACGATTACCCCCAACAGACGGCCCGCGGCCGGGGGAGCCGGCATAGCTTCCGCCCAGGGCCTTGTCATGCTCCGGCGCAACTACATTCCCACTTTTGTCGTGGGGCCCGAGCCGGTTCCCCTGGAAAACGGTTCCGGGGAAATGGTGGTGAACCTGCGGCTTACCAGGCGTTCCATTTCCGAAGGGTTCAGGGAGCTTATCCTGAGCGTGGACAGCGAGTCCCAGTTGATTCGCCGCATTGAGGGACGTACCATAGCCGAGGCCCAACTGCGTTTTGATTTCACAAATATAAAGATCAATCAGGGGATACCGGAACAGCGTTTTATTTATGATTCTCCGGCTTCGGCGAATCTGTACAACAATTTTCTGTTCCGCGATGTCGAGTGAGAGGGGCGCGGGGATGTTTGATAGAGGAGGTTCCCGATGGAGTCCCTGGGTGCTAAACTGAAAGCCGCCCGCGAGTTAAAGGGCTGTACATACGAACAGGTGAGCCGGGACACCAATATCGCCGCCCGGTATCTTGAAGCGCTGGAGACGGAGAATTTTACGGTTTTTCCCGGCGAGCCCTATATTCTGGGCTTTCTGCGGAACTACGGCGATTACCTGGGTTTGGACGCCCAGGAACTCCTCTCCCTGTACCGGGTCTTCAAGATTCAGGAGCAGCCTATTCCGGTGGATCAACTGCTCCACTCCCCCTCCCGGCTCCCGAAAATAATGCTGGGCATTCTGATAGCTCTCCTTGTTCTTGGCGCGGCCGGGGTGGGCGTGTATTTCTTTATGAACCGTCCCGGAAAGCCCTCCCCGGCGCTTGTAACGGCCAGGCCCGTCATGGAGTATACCCTGAGCGGGGATATCCTGGAACAGCGGTTCTACCAGGGCGACTCCATCCTGGTTCCCCTGGGGGAAGATCGGTACAAGCTGACCATTGCCAACCTGGGGGATATCGTTACCATCACCGCCCCCAACGATCGGATAATGCTGGATCTGAGCCAGCTTGTCTCGGTGGATATCAACAACGACGGTTCCCCGGAGCTGCAGATTACCCTGATGGACTTTGCCAAAAACGAAAGCGGCGCCGGGGCTCTGCTGCGTTTTGAACTTACCAGGGCCGTTCCCGTTCCGGAGGCCCCGGATCCTCAGGAGGCGGCCGTTTCCCCGGCGGCGGCGGTGTCCGCCGCCACGACGGTATTCTCCTCTCCCTCGGCCTTTCCCTTTACCCTCCAGGTATCCTTCCAGGGTTACTGCATGTTCCGTTACGAGATCCTTTTTGAACGGGACCGGCGGGAGCGGAAGGAACAGTATTACCAGCGGGGGAACGAAATCAACATCCAGGCCCAGAACGGCATCCGTATCTGGGCTTCCAACGCCCAGGCGGCGAAGCTCCAGGTTATAGGGGGCGGCAGGACAGTCCCCCTGGAACTGGGAGGCGCCGGAGAGGTGGTGGTGGCGGACGCGCGCTGGGTTCGGGACGAGGAAAACCGCTACCGTCTGGTTCTGGCGAGGCTTGAACAGTAACGGTGCCCGCTTATTTTCTTGATCCCCACGGCTGCGTAAAAAACCAGGTCGACGCCGAAAACATGATGGCCCTGCTGGAGGGTTCCGGCTGGGCCGTTGCGGAGGATCCGGCGGCGGCCGACCTTATCATCGTCAATTCCTGCGGGTTTATTGAAAGCGCCAAACGGGAATCCATCAACGCCGTCCTCTCCTGGCGGCAGGCGTATCCGGGGAAAAAGATACTCCTGGCCGGGTGTCTCGCCCAGCGTTACGCCGCCGATCTTGCCTCTTCCCTCCCGGAGGCCGACGGCTTTTTTGGAAACGCCGATCTGGGGGGAATCGCCGGGGCCGCCGCGGCCCTGCTGCGAAGTTCCGTGCCCCTCCGGCCCCTAAGCGCCCCGGCCCGGCCCGGGTCGCGGCCCCTCCTCTCCCTGCCCGGTTCCGCCTATGTCAAAATCAGCGAGGGCTGTGACAACCGCTGCTCTTTTTGTTCCATCCCCCTCATCCGGGGCGGGCTCCGGAGCCGGGATGTCCCCGAGCTTATCGCCGAATGCCGGGAACTTCTGGGCCGGGGCGTCCGGGAACTCTGCCTCATCGGACAGGACATCGGTTCCTACGGCCGGGACAAGAAGGGCGGGCCGGGGCTGCCCGAACTGCTGGAAGCCATGGCGGCCCTTCCCGGCGATTTTTGGGTACGGCTCCTCTATATCCACCCGGACAGGTTTCCCTTTCCCATTCTGGACCTTATGGGGAGGGACAGCCGGTTTCTCCCCTATTTCGACATCCCCTTCCAGCACGGTTCGGACAGGATACTGGCGGCAATGAACCGCCGGGGACGGGCGGAAACTTACCTGGATCTTGTCGCCCGGATACGGGAAGCCCTCCCCGGCGCGGTGATCCGGTCTACTTTCCTGCTGGGCTTTCCCGGTGAAACCGGGGAGGATTTTGAGCGGCTCCTGGATTTCCAGGAGAAGGCCCGGCTTGACTGGGCGGGCTGCTTCGCCTACTCCCGGGAGGAGGATACCCCGGCCTACGCCATGAAGGGGAGGGTGGCGAAAAAAACCGCCCGGGAACGGAAGCGGATCGTGGAAGAACGGCAGGTTCCCATCAGTGAGGAACGGATGGAGCGTTTTGTGGGCCGCGGGATGGACGCGCTGGTAGAAGAGATCCTTGACGGTGAGGAGGGGCTCTACCTGGGCCGGCTCTACTGCCAGGCCCCGGAGGTGGACGGCGCCGCGGTAATCAGCTCCCGGCGGCCTCTGGAGCCGGGCGTCCTGGCCCGGGGCGGGGTTACCGGGCGGGTAGGCTTTGACCTGGAGATTCTAGTAGTATGAACCATGCGCTTGGTTGTTCCGGGTTTTCTGCTTTTATCGGCGGCTTTCCTCTGCCCGGCGCTTTACGGTTTTGATCCGGTCCTTTCAGGCGGCAGCCTGGATCTGAAACCACGAGTTGAGTATAACCGCTCTTTCCGTTTCTGCTACGGGTTTCAGGCCGAAGGCGGCCTTGAATTTAATGACCGTTACGCGATTCTTGCCGGCCTGTCTTCCGGCCAGCTTGATGACGAGCCGGAGATCAACGCCTTTGCGGGCCAGAGATACCTTCTGCCCTTCTCCCGGGCATCCCTGGGGATCAACTTCCGGTATATCTACAACGGGATTCCGGGTTACGGTTACAATTCCCATTCTTTTATCCCCTTCGGGTCCATCGAGGGAAAATACGGGGGCTTGCTTCTGGGCAACATCCTGCGTTATACGGTTTACCGCGACAGTCCGGCTATCTTTGAGCCGGTCCTGGCGTATTACGCTTATATCAACATTATCAATATCACTACCGGGAAGATCAGGCTCAGTATCGGGATGGCGAATTTTTCCCCCTTTATGGCGGGGAATCTGGGATCCTATTTTTTTACCGTGAAAAGCCTTGTCCGGCTTAGCGGGCAAGTCGCCCTGGTTAACGAATTCGATTTCTGCCAGACCGGCGGCATCGGCCTTTCCTCGGTGCTGTACGGGGCAGCCTGGAGAGGGGGGGTTCGTCTGGCATGGTGAGAAAATCCCGCCTTCGCCCTTTTTGGGGTCTCTTCCCGGGTTTTGCCCTGGTTTTTGCCGTCCTTATCCTTTTTCCGGCCTGCGATGTGGATCTGGTGGGGCTCTTTGCCTCCAGCGAACCGGACGAGCGTTTTAAATCCCGTAATACTTTTCACTTCCTTAGCCCGGCGGATCTCAGCCTGAGCCTGCCTTCGAACTATTCGTTCATCGTGGTTTCCGATACCCATATCGAAGACGGGAACGCCCGGGGACTGGAAAAAATCCGGGACGCGGCGGTCGCGGAGGGGGACGCCTTTGTGGCGGTTACCGGGGACATCACCCAGAACGGCAAGCGGGAGGATCTGGAGAAGTTTATCGGGATAGCCGATTCCCTGAGGGCGGCTGGGATTCCCTGTTACCCCGTAATCGGCAACCACGATGTTTACTTCAACAACTGGCCTAACTGGCGGGATCTTATCGGTTCCAGCACCTACCGGGTGGACAGCCCGAATTCCTCCACCACCCTTTTCATGCTGGACAGCGCCAACGGGAGTTTCGGGAAGGATCAGATCGACTGGTTAAGGGAGGGCCTGAAAAGCGCCAGGCCCCACGTTTTTATTTTTACCCACGCCAACCTTTTTACCGAAAATCTTATCGACATTGAGCAGATTACGGATAACCGGGAACGGGCCCGGCTTCTCTTCCTGCTGGACGGGCGCTGCGACGCCCTGTTCTCCGGTCATGTTCACAACCGGATTACGCGGAAGGCCGGGGGGGTCAACTATATCAGCCTGGAAGATTACCGGGATAACAGGACCTACTGCCGGGTCTTTGTGGGGCCTTCCGGTATTTCCTGGGAATTCAAGAAACTGTAAGGTAAAGGTATATGAGCGAGACCGGTTTTCCCCCTTACCTTGAGGCCCTTAACTCCGAACAGCGGGAGGCGGTGCTGCACAGCGGAAAATCCCTCCTGATCCTCGCCGGGGCCGGTTCGGGGAAGACCCGGGTAATCACCACCAAGATCGCCTGGCTTATCCGGGAACGGCGGCTGGATCCCCGTTCGATTCTGGCGGTGACTTTTACCAACAAGGCGGCCAGGGAAATGGCCGACCGGGCCCGGCTGATCGACGACCGGGCCGGGAGCGCCATGCTGCGGACTTTTCACTCCTTCGGCGCCTGGTTCCTGCGGCGTAACGGTTCCCTGGCCGGGCTGAACAGCGCCTTTGTGATCTACGACGACGACGATTCGGTCTCCCTTCTCTCCACCCTCATGGAGGATACTCCCAAGGCGGAAGTGCGCCAGGCGGCCCATAACATAGCCCGGGCAAAGGACCGTTTTCTCTCCCCGGACAGCGCCGGTCTTGAGCTAATCGATCACCGCAAGTCTTTCCGGAAACTCTACGCCCGCTACGAGGAACGGCTTGGGGAGATCGGCAA
>JAITQR010000206.1 GCA_031288815.1 Treponema sp. | reverse complement strand
CGGGAAGGGGCAGGATCTCGCCGGAAGGGACCGGCCGATCCTTTTCCCCCGCTGCCCGGCCGGGAGGGAGGGGTTCCTGTCCGGCGGCGGCCTTCTTCCCGCTTTTCCCCCCGGCCTCAAGGTACTCTTCCACTACGGCGGCGACTATATCGCCCAGTTCGGCGGCCTCAATCATGACAGCGCTTCCTCCGTAAAGAGAGTGGGATCCCCCGCCCGTTTCGTGAGCCCTCCGTTCTCCCAGATCCCCATTTTCTCAAGCCAGGCCTCAAATTCCGCGATGGGCCGCAGTCCCAGGCTTGCCCGGATGGCGGAAATATCGTGATAGGTATTGGTTTGATAGTTCAACATGATATCGTCGCTGGCGGGCACCCCGATGATGTAGTTTGCCCCCGCCTGGCCGAGGAGCATTGCCAGGTTTTCAATATCGTTCTGCTCGGCCATCATGTGGTTGGTGTAACAGCAGTCGCAGCCCATGGGCAGCCCGGAGAGTTTACCCATAAAGTGATCCTCAAGACCCGCGCGGATAACCTGCCTGCCGTCAAAAAGATACTCGGGGCCGATAAAACCCACCACGGTGTTTACCATGAAGGGTTCAAAAACCCTGGCGTAGGCGTAACAGCGGGCCTCCATGGTCACCTGATCGGCCCCGAAGTGGGAATCGCTTGAAAGCTCGCTCCCCTGGCCGGTCTCAAAGTAAAGGACGTTGGGCCCCGTAGCCGTCCCCCGGCGTAAAAGCAGTTCCTTCGCCTCCCGGATATGCTCCGTGGTAAAGCCAAAAGCGGTGTTGCCTTTTTCGCTTCCCGCTATGGACTGGAAGATCATGTCGCAGGGCGCCCCCTGCCGCAGGGCCTCGATTTGGGTGGTGATATGGCCCAGCACGCAGATCTGGGTGGGTATCTCAAATTTCCGTTTTATCTCGTCAAAGCGTTTCAGTATCTCTGTTACCCCCGCCACCGTATCGTTGACCGGGTTTAGGCCGATAAGGGCGTCCCCGCAGCCGTAGGAAAGGCCCTCGAACACGGAAGCGGTAACCCCCTCGACGCTGTCGGTGGGGTGGTTGGGCTGCAGGCGGGTAGCCATGCGGCCCCTCAGCCCTATGGTCGTGTTGCAGTGGGCCGGTACCCGGATACGGGAAGCGGCGTATACCAGATCCAGGTTGGTCATCAGTTTGGCCACGGCGGCCACCATCTCGGCGCTGAGGGCGCGGGAGACCCGGCGCATCGCCTCCGTGGAGGTTTCGTAAGAGAGAAGCCATTCCCGCAGCCGCCCCACGGTCCAGCCCCGAATTTCGGCGTAGACCGTCTCGTTTAGCCCGTCCTGGTTCAGCCGGGTAACCTCGTCTTCCTCGTAGGGAACCACGGGGTTTTCCCGCAATTCGGACAGGGGCATTTCCGCCAGAACCTGCTTGGCCGCGATCCGCTCCATGGCGCTTTCCGCGGCCAGCCCGGCAAGAGCATCGCCGCTTTTTTCCTCGTTTGCCTTGGCCAAGACCTCTTTCACGCCGGCAAAACTAAAAACCTGTCCCAAGAGATTCGTTTTATACACCGCCGCATCCCTTCCAATTTTTTACCGTGTCTTCCAACAAACTGCTAGGCAACCTGCTCAGTTTATCCAAAAATCAGTGTCTTTATCACCACCGGTACCACGACACCGCCCATGAGGGGCGTACCGATATCAAGGTAGGCATGATCCCTGGCGGGGATGGAATCCAAAACCGCCGCCGCCCTTCCTTTCCCCAGACGGGAGTGGGTCAACTGTCCCAGGGCCTTGGCCATATCGGTTTCGGTTACGATAAGCAGCGGAGAGGCCGCCGGGAGGATCTCCGCTGCCCGGGCAAACACCCCCGCCGCGGCGTTTAACTCGGCGTAGCCGGGGTCATGAAGTCCCGCTATGGCTATGGCAAGCTGTTCCGTATCGTGCTGGGAGAGGAACCAGCGTATCTTTTCCGCCAGTTCCGCCCCCTCGCCCCGGTAAGAGGCGGCCTCTTCTTCCGGGCTAAGGCGTAAAACCGGCAGGTTTCTCAGGGGGAACACCCCCTCGGTGTAAAATATGGTGCTTCCCGAAAGGCTTACCGTGTAGGAACCCGCCCCCACCACGGTGGCCCGGATCGTTTCCCCTCCCCGCAGAAGCCGCAGGGCGCTGCAGATCCCGCTTTGCCGCAGGGCCCTTCCCAAAAGCACCCCGATGTCCCCGTAGGCGAAGGTTTCGGCCCCGGCCTTGTACACCAGGTCGGCCACGCCCCCGGAGAGAAACACCGCGTCCGGAGGGGCCGCCCGAAAGGCCCCGGCCCCGGGGGTACGGAGAGCCTCCAGGATAGGTTCCGCGGGCCGGAGCCCCATGGCCATCTCAAGAACTTCCGCCATGGCCCGGCATAGCCCGCTTAGGGGAACCGGATCGGCCGGGTCGCCGGGGCGGAGGGATATGCCCTTCCAGTCCGCCGCGGTCCGGGCCGCCTTTGACACGGATCGGATACGGCCGTTCTCTATCCGCACCAGCCGCCCCCCCACGTCGTAGGAGCCGCTTGCCCTGACCGCGCCGCCGTCAAAGAGGGCGATGTTGGTCGTGCCGCCTCCTATGTCCAGGTTGGCGGCAAGGGCCATGTTGCGGATTGACCAGTCCTGCGCGCCCGATCCCTGACCGGCGATGACCGCCTCCAGATCCGGGCCCGCGGTGGAAACCACGAAATCCCCCGCCAGGCCGCTTAAAACCTCAAGCACCTTCCGGGCGTTTTCCTTGCGGGCCGATTCCCCGGTAATGATCACCGCCCCGGTATCCACCCCGCCTTCCAGGAACCCCGCCCGGGCAAACTCGGCGGTAACGATGCCCCGCAGGCCGTCCACATCCAGGGTTTCCGCCGAAAGCAGGGGGGTCTCGTGGATACCGCCCCGGTATATCAACTCCTTCTCTACAATGTCTACCTTGGGCGCGGCAAAGTACCCGGAAGTGTCCGCCATGGAAAGCCGGCTGAAGACCACCTGCACGGTGGAAGTCCCCACGTCTATGCCCACGCTGACAAGATCCTGCCGCATTATTTTACTATAAATAATGCGTCCCAATAATACAACGGCATCCGGAAGCCGATAATCAAGGCCGCTACTTAAGGACGAGATTTTTTAAACTAAACATCTTTGAGATGGCTTGGCTATTCCTGATTATCTCACAGATTACCACATGGAGGCTCGTTTTTTTCTATATGGCCCGCCGCGCCACGGTGACTGACTGGAAGGCGGGACCCCACCTTTGGCTACAAAGCTTCCTCGGTGTCTACGTCAGCGGTGTCAACGATATCCGCAAGAGGCTCCTCTTCAGGGATATCCTCCTTGTTCCTGTTGAAGAAACCGATTTTATAGCCTATTCCCAGGCCGACGGAAAAACGGTTCCAACTTATGGTGTTTGGATTCGGTTTATCACTGTCGGTGTTTCTGGTTACCACCATCCCCAGGGAGTGGATGTAGTTAACATCCACAAAAAAAGCGCCCATGGAGCCACCCTTGACGCCGAACTGAACCCCCCCGCCGAGGCCCAGCCTGGGAAATTCCACCGTGTTTGTGGCGGTAGTGGTTGGAAAGGAGGCTATCCCGTAGGGCTCGATCATAAAATGCTTTGAGGGCTTAAGGGGGAACTTTAACTGGAAATCTATGGCCGGAATAAAGGCGGTGGAAAGGGGGTCGCCAAAGTTGACTTTAAAGTCCCCCTCGACACTCATCCAGTTAAGAAACTGAAATTCAACCCCCAGGGTGACTCCCGGGAAGGGGAGTACCTTATGGTCAAGAACGGAATAGGCCGCTTTCTGTCCGGCAACAGGGTCCGCGGTAATCGCTGTGGGATCCGGGTACGCGTAAAAAGTTATGGGATAATCAAAGGAGGCCCGGACGTAGAGCCACTTGTTCCGCCAGTGATCGGTGTCCGGTACCACGGTAAGTTTGGTAAGGGGCACGTTAGCCATGGCCTGGTAAATAAGGTGAAGGTTCCACTCGTACATTTCCTCCAGGGAATCGAAGGCCCAGGAAAATTGGAGCAATTCCCGGCCGTCATCGTTGTTCTGGAGGGAAATGGTAAGGACGTTGACTATTTCTCCCGTTTCTTCGGGAGGGGCCCCGGACTCATCCTCGTAAAATTCCGCCTCCTGGGTAATGGTAAGGGCCAGGACATAGTCGGCATCCACCTGGTCATCCACTACGGCATAGTTGGCGCCTATAAGTTCCATTTTGAAATTTTCCGCGAAAAATATCTGCTGTTCCGGAAGCCCGCCGAGAACAGGGGGGATATACACCGTAATATCGTTCCGTGATTGGGAAAAAAGCGTCAGCGCGGGAAGAAAAAAAACCATAAACAATACATATTTTTTCATTTAGTACAACAGCCCCTTAAAATATGGTGAACCGCCCCTGGAAACAATTCCGGCGGTTTCCAGCGGCCCGGCCTACCCGCGAATCTTTCGGCTTTACGCGAAAAGAACTCAGCCGGCCGCTTATATGCGACGTCTATGCCGTCCTGTCCCTTACCAAATCGGTCTGGCGCATGTTGACCCGATCTTCCTTCCGCTTGCGACGGTTAAGGAAGGTGCTAAAGTGATAGACGGAGAGCAGAAAGGCGAAGGCAAAACTTATCAGGGAAAACACTATCAAGACCCTGGGGTTAAGGTAAGCCTGGGGTATATAACGGAGAATCCCCAGGGCAAGGAGCAGGACATTGATAGAGCTGATGCAATACATCATGGCAAGGATGAACAAGATCTGGGATACGTGGGTCTTCTGCTTCCAAAATTCTAAAAAATCCCTCATGGCAACTCCTTTTAAGGGAACGGCGGC
>JAITQR010000193.1 GCA_031288815.1 Treponema sp. | reverse complement strand
GTCGCTTCGGGACGCGGTTTATGCCCAGGAATTAAGCGCCGATGAAATTATCCTTTTGTACAGGGGCGCACGGGAAAGGGCACGGGAAAGCCTCGCGGGGCGGGAACTCCATATCATGTTGTCCCGCTGCGAATACATGATGGGAAGGGCGTATCAGTATGAGGAGCGGAAGGATGAAGCCGCCGTCCGGTACGCGGAAGGAATAACATGGGCGGAAAAGGCCCTGGAAGCGGGGGAGAACGCCGAAACCTGGCAGATGCTGGCGGAGAATATCTCTCAATCCTGCGCGGTCAGACCGGTTTCCTATGCCCTGGCAAACGGGCTTAAAGTAGAGCAATACGCGAAAAAGGCCCTAAAACTGGATTCCCGTAACGCCGCGGCCCTGTACATGGTAGCGGCCCGCTGGGTTTTTGCCCCATCGCCTTTTAACAACTACAAAAAGGGTATTCAGATGATGGAGGACATTATTACCCGGGGAAATATGGAACAGGATGACCGTTTTAACGTATACTCCGCTATCGGGTACGCCTATTTTCAGCAGAAAAAGTACGCGGAAGCAAGACCCTGGTTTTTAAAATCTCTGGAAGTATACCCTACCAATAAATATGTAAGAGGTTTGCTGGAAAAATCCTAGACCGGGCGAAAAATATGTTAAACAGCATTATGGAATTTTCTATTGTGGAATTCTTAAGTCAGATTTATTATCCTGTTTTGTTAATTGCCGCATTCTATTTTTTTATTATGTCGCTGGCAAATCATTACGAGATGTGGCGTTTTTCCCTGGCCCCGGAAATTTTCGACGGTCCTTTGGTTTCAGTCCTGATCCCTGCCCGTAATGAGGAAAAGAACATCGAACGGTGCCTCGATTCCCTGCGGAACCAGCTTTATAAAAACTACGAAATTCTGGTGATCAACGATAATTCTACCGACGATACCCTGAAAATCCTGAACCGGATTGCCGCGGCGGATAACCGGATCCGGGTATTTGACGGAAAGCCCCTGCCCGATGACTGGTTCGGCAAGCCCTTTGCCCTGTACCAGTTATCCCCTCACGCGAAGGGGGATATACTCCTCTTTACCGACGCGGATACCATCCACAACCCAACCAGCATTTCCTGGGCGGTTACCAATATTACGGGTTTAAAGGCGGATATGGTGTCCGGTTATGTGGGGCAGATATTCTTCAGTTTTGGGGAGATAGCAACCGTACCCCTGATGTTTTTCCTTACCGGCTTTATCATCCCCCTCTTTATTAACCGTTTTACCAAACTCAGCTTTTTTTCTTCCGCCATCGGCCAGTATATCGCCATCAGACACGAAGTGTTCAAGGCCATCGGCGGCTGCGAGTCGTTCAAGAAAAAAACCAGCGAAGATATTTACATGGCCCGTTTTGTCAAACGGCTGGGTTATCAAACCCGGTTTTTGAACGTTTCCGAATACGTAAAGTGCCGTATGTACAAAGGCTACCGCGCCGCGGTAGAGGGTATAGGCAAAAATATTTTTGACTTCTTTGGGAAAAATTCCGTCCTGCTTTTCTTTGTCGCCCTGGTGGTGTTCTTCTTTTTGTTTTTCCCCTTTCCCCTGCTGCTCGCCTGTATTGTCCGGCTAAGCCCCTGGACTTTTCAGATTATCGTGGTAAATATTCTCTATACCCTTACCTGGATATTCATGTTCCTCGGCCAAAGACTCAATTGGTGGTACGGATTCCTGTGGCCCCTTCTGTTTCTCAACCTTTTGTACATGGCCGCATGGTCCTGGTTCAGAACTATTTCCGGCCGGGGCTTTCTCTGGAAAGGCCGGGTGGTGTCCTGATGCCTTACAAACACGGACGCCCGGTTATCGACAGTTCCCTTCCCTTCCGGATCGCCACCGCCTGGACCTTCAACCTTGTTTTTCCCATCGCCCGGCTGATCAATTATATGCAGCACGCCACCCGGTACAAACACCGCTGGAAACTCATCCGGTACCGCCGGGCCATTACAGTTTCAAACCACACTACTTTTCTTGACCCGGTAAAAATAGCCGGTACGCCGTACCCCCGGCTTATCTACCAGACCATGCTGGAAGCAACGGTAGAATTCCCCTTTCTCGGTACCTTTACCCGGCTTCTCGGCGGCGTTCCCATTCCCCGGGGAAAGACAGGTTACCGGAAAATTCTTGAATCCTGCGCCGCCGCGTTTAAACACCGGCGTTATCTCCACTTTTACCCGGAGGGCGAATGTTTTCTCTACAGCCAGCAGATCCGGGAATTTAAGCCCGGCGCCTTCCGCATTGCCGCGGAACTTGATATTCCGGTGATTCCCCTGGTCACCGTTTTTTCGGAGGGCCTTTTCAAACCCTGGTCGTTTTGGGGACGTTCCATCCCCAAAGAAACCCTGGTGGTCCTTGACGCGGTTCATCCATCCGAATATGTAAGGCGGGATGAAAGGGGGGACATTACCACGGAGTCGGTCAGGGAATTTGCCGAGGCGGTGAGGCAGATAATGCAAAGGGAAATAAACGCCCGCCGTGGTTCCGCCGCCTTTTACCGGGGAAGGCTGGAACGGATCAGGGGGCTAAACGACAGGTAAAAGCCGTGCTTTACGCTGGTCATCGGCGAACCGGTCTACCCCGATCCTCTGCTGCCCGCCAAAGCCGCCATCGAAGACATTCAAGCGCGTGTTCGGGAAAATATGCTTTCCATTTCGTGAACTCCCCGGCAGGCCGATTTGACTGCCCCGGCATGACCTGTGGTTTTAGTAATTAAGCCGTCAATCAGGGAAGCTGTCCGGCCCCTGATCAAATTCACAAATACACAGCATGGATTTAACGGCGAATCTCTGATATTCTAATTTATAGGGGGAAACATGACCGTCACTAATGCATGGATCTGGGTAGCGGGCGGAACGGGGTTCATTTTTTTGATGACCAGTCTTGGCGCCATGATGGTTTTCTTTTTCCGCAAGAACGTGGACGAAAGGTTCCAGAAGGTATTCCTCGGTTTCGCGGCAGGCGTGATGATAGCCGCGTCCATGTGGGGACTGCTCGCCCCCGCCATAGAGCAGGCCGAAGCCCAGGGACAGCCCGGCTGGATTCCCGCCGCCGGCGGATTCCTCCTGGGCATCCTGTTTTTGTACGGCCTTGACCGGCTTATCCCCCACCTGCATCCCTCATCCAACGTTACGGAAGGTATTCCGTCCCAGGCCAAGCGCACAACCCTGCTCGTGTGGGCCGTCGCCCTGCACAATATCCCGGAGGGAATGGCGGTCGGCCTTTCCTTCGCGCTGGCCGTACAAGAGCCTGAAAATTCGGGGTTATACACTTCCGCAATGGCCCTGGCCCTGGGGATCGGGATACAGAATTTCCCCGAAGGCGCGGCCATCTCCATCCCCCTGCGGCAGGAAGGAATGCCCGCGAAACGGGCTTTTCTGCTTGGCTGTTTATCGGGCGCGGTCGAGCCGGTCTTCGGTTTTATGACGGTATTCCTGGCCGCCCTGATCGCGCCTTACATGCCCTGGCTTCTGGCTTTCGCGGCGGGTGCGATGATGTACGTCGTGGTGGAAGAACTGATCCCCGAGGCGAACCTGGGAAGCCACTCCAATACCGGGACCATGGGAGTCATGGCGGGTTTCCTGCTCATGATGATCCTCGATGTCGCGCTGGGGTAGGACGGTTCAC
>JAITQR010000086.1 GCA_031288815.1 Treponema sp. | reverse complement strand
CCCCCCCCCCCCCCATTATTGATATTTGTCGGCGTTTTCAAAAAACAGTATATAAACAGAACCTTTACTACCAAGGGGGGGTGCCATGTCCGGCAGTCATAGCGTAGTGCGCAATAAACGTTTGCGCATGATACTGCTCAATTACGAATTATATTTATTCCTGCTGCCGATAATCGTACTTAGTATTCTGTTTAAGTATGTACCCATGTACGGCCTGCAGATCGCCTTCAAAAATTTTATTCCCTCCAGGGGGATCTGGGGCAGCTCCTGGACGGGGCTTGAGAATTTTGCCCGGTTTTTCCGCTCGTCGCTGTCGTGGATCTACATCAAGAATACTTTTTTTATAAGTCTCTATAGCCTTGTGGCCGGCTTCCTGCCGCCCATCATTCTTGCGCTGCTGCTCAATTCGCTCAGGAACCAGAAGTACAAGCGCGTGCTCCAAACGGTTACCTACCTGCCGCATTTTATTTCCGTGGTTGTTATGGCCGGTATGATCGTACTATTTCTGTCGCCCCGGGGTCTGTGGGGTAACATTGCCGGTTTTTTGGGCGTCGAAAAACTTAACATCATGGCCCTTACCGGGACCTTTAAGCACGTGTACGTGTGGTCGGGGGTATGGCAGAGCATGGGCTGGGGCAGCATCATCTATCTTTCAGCCTTGTCCGCCGTGGATGTGGAGCTTTATGAAGCGGCGACTATTGACGGGGCCAACAAAATCCAAAAGATATGGTACATAGACATTCCCACTATCGCGCCGACCATTATTATACTCCTTATTTTAAATACCGGGGGCCTTTTGTCGGTCGGTTTTCAAAAGGCGTATCTGTTACAGAACAACCTGAACCTGATGGAAAGTGAGGTTATCGCCACCTACACCTACAAGATGGGGCTTATCAACGCCCAGTACAGTTTTGGCGCGGCGGTTGGTTTGATGAATACGAGTGTCAATTTCATCATCCTTATCGTGGTTAACCGGATAGCCCGGGCGGTTACCAATATGAGTATCTGGTAAGGGGGAGCGCCATGATCCGCAGAAAGCAAACCCTGGAAGACAGTATTTTTGACGCCGTGGTGTTTGTTCTAAGTTTGGTTGTTTTTGTGATAATGGCCTACCCCATGTGGTTCGTCATTATCGCCTCCTTTAGCGACGCGCGGGCGGTGAACGCCGGTGAAGTGTGGCTCTTGCCGGCGCGTCTTTCCCTCTACGGCTACCAGCGGGTTTTTGCCAACAGTCGTATCTGGCTGGGGTACCGGAACACGATTGTTTACACCATTCTGGATGCCGGCTTAAGCCTGTGCTTTACCATGCCGGCGGCGTACGCCCTTTCGCGCAGGGATCTTGTGGGCCGCAAGGCGATTACCCTGTTCCTGCTCTTTACGGTGTACTTTTCCGGCGGCATGATCCCCACCTACCTGGCGGTCAGGAGCTACGGTATGGTGAATACGATATGGGCGCTTATTATCCCCTTTGGCGTGGAGTGGTCCCACCTGATCGTGTCGCGGGCCTATTTCGCGGCCAATATCCCGAATGAGCTGATGGAGGCGGCCAGGGTAGACGGCTGCTCAAACACACGGTTTTTTACGTTCATCGTACTTCCCCTTTCAAAGGCGATCATTGCCGTTATTGCCCTGTACAATGTGGTAGAGCAGTGGAATTCCTGGATGCAGTATTTAATTTATGTGCGCGATGAAAAACTGGTGCCGCTCCAGATGGTACTGCGGGATATTCTGCTGGTCGCCTCCGATGTTAATGTCGCCCTTGATCTGGAAGACGCCTTCTGGTACGCGGAAACGATGAAGTACAGCCTGATCCTGGTGGCAACATTGCCGGTTATGTGTTTCTATCCCTTTCTCCAGAAACACTTTACCAAGGGCGTCATGGTGGGCGCTATAAAAGGGTAACATACCGCTTGTGCGGTATGCCGCTTAGGCGGCGATAGTTTGTGTTGGGTTCTTAGGAGGTTCTTATGAGAAGGTATCGAGGTGTGTGGTTGCTGATCGCCGGACTCGTTCTGCTGCCGGCGCTGGGGTTTGCCGCCGGTCGCCAGGGCGGGTCCGCGGCATCCGGAACCGCTTCTTCCGCGGCCGCGTTACAGGCCCTTGGTTTCAAAGAGACGGGGTTCCCCATTGTAAGCCAGCCGTATACGCTCAAGGTAATGATCGGGAGCGTAACGGGGTATCAGTACAAGGAAAGTGATGATACTGAACTTGCCAGAAAACTGGAAGCCCAGACCGGTATCCACATAGAATGGGAACGGGCGGGGAATGACTGGGCTACCCAAAAAGCCCTGGTTCTGGCGTCCGGGGCCTTGCCCGATATTTTTTGGGCGCAGCTTCTGGACAGTAATGACGTTAATTTGAACAGCGATCTCTTTGTGCCCATGAACGATTTAATTGACAGGTATGGTACCAACCTAAAGGCCATCTTTGCCCAGGACCCCTTCTTCGCCAAGGTGGGGAAGGAGACGAATGGCCAGATCTACGGCCTGCCCTATAAGCTGCCCCAATACATGGGTATACGGCACGTTGCCTTTATCAACCAGCAATGGCTTAATGTGCTTAACCTTAGAATGCCCGCCACGACCGATGAATTTTATCAGGTCCTCAAGGCTTTTAAGGAGAGGGACCCCAATGGTAATGGCAAGGCCGATGAAATCCCGGTATCCGTCGTGGGACTTTGGGGGGATGCCACCCTGATAGACTTTTTCTACGCCTTTGGTGTACGGCCTTCGTACGCTGCCGCGGAAAAACTTATGGTCACAAATGGAAAGGTTGAGTACATTGCCGCCCATCCCGGTTTTAAGGACGCCATAGCCTGGTTCCACAAGCTCTACGCCGAAGGGCTCCTGGATCAGGAGATGTTTACCCAGGGCAACACGGTACGCAGCGCAAAAACAAACCCCACCGAACCCCTGGCAACGGTAGGTGTTGGAGTTGACACCTGGATTAGGGAAAGTGGTATTGTGGAACAGTGGGCGGTGCTTAAACCCCTTAGAGGCCCCAACGGCGATTACGGCTGGCGGGTTACCCCCAATGATTTACAGATACGGAAGTACGGCGCCGAAATAAGCAGTTCCACCAGACACCCCGAAATTGCGTTCAGGTGGCTTGATAACCTGTATGACCAGGATATAAGCCTGCAGATATTCTGGGGCGCTTTTGGTGCTCCTCTCACTAAAAATGCCGACGGCACCTATACCAGAAAAAGTTCGCCGGAGGGTTTTGTAGGCAACTGGACCTACGCCTATGGCTATAACACGGGCGCTCCGCAGTATACCAGCGCCGCTGTCGATGCCACCATCTCAAGCGATCCGTCCGGTACTCCGTCAAAGAATCCCTTGCTGGAGACTGATTATAAGCATGACGCCTTCAGGCCCTATGAAACTTCGACCTACAGTACCCATATTCCCTTTACCGAGGAGGAGTCCAGGGAACTTGCCATTCTGGCGACGGACATCAACAACGTGTTGACCCAACAGTCGGCAGTCTGGGTTACCTCCGGCGGCGTGGAAAGGGAATACGATGCCTTTATCCAGCGCCTGAACAGCATGGGGCTTGCCCGGATGGTACAAATTTACCAAACCGCCTACGACAGGTTTCAGCGAAATTAAATGATGATTGCACCGGTAACAGCTTTACGCGAATTCAAGCCCTTTCCGGCTTACAGCGACCGGGAGGCCTGGAAGGGGCTTTCCGGTGCAGTCACATCGATCCTTTGTGAAAAGGCAAAAAAAATAAAAGGCACCGAGTGGGAAAGTATTCCGGCGACGTTCTACATGGATTTTTCCCGGAACGGTGACCGCAGGCGTTTTCAGGCGCGTTACGACGCCAGGCGCTACAGGCTTTACGTACTCTTGCTGGCGGAGTGTATCGAAGGCAGGGGGGAATACCTTGACGAGATAATCAACGGTGTCTGGCTTGTGTCCGAAGAAACAAGCTGGGTATACTCCGCCCACAGTTATGGCTGGCGCGCGAAAGATTCGCCGCCGCCGGAACTGCCCAATATCGAATACCCCGTTTTCATTGATCTTTTTGCCGCCGAAACCGGCGCTCTTTTTTCATGGATCTATTACTTCCTTGCGGATGCCATTGGCGCCTGTTCCCCTCTGACAAAGCGCCGTATTGAACTTGAAGTGGAGCGGCGCATCCTTACGCCGTTCCTGGAACATGATGATTACGGCTGGTCGTGCCTGCGGGGAAACGAAAAACCGAACAATTGGACCGCCTGGATCAATTCCAACCTGCTCGTTTCATATCTGGCCTTTGCGCAATCGTTTCCCGGCGCGCTTGAGGGTGTAAATAAAACTATCCGCAGTATGAATATTTTTATCGATCGTTATCCGGAAGACGGCGGCTGTGATGAAGGGCCGGGTTACTTTAACGCCGCGGCCGCCTCGCTTTTTGATTTTATTGAGGAGTTGTCGGAGACGGTCGATGTTTCCCCCCTGTGGGAGACCGCCAAACTGCGCGCTATGGCCTCGTATATTTACAAGGTTTGTATAGGGAAAGGCTATTTTGTAAATTATGCCGATGCTCCACCCCGAACGGGATCGTCCTGGGGCCTTTTGGAACGGGTCGGCACAAGAACAGGCGACAAGCGGCTCCTGCAATTCGCCCGCTGGCGGAATGGTGAAAAGCCCTCTGTTCTTTCCCTGCCCGATAGGATCTGCATGTCCTTCCGCTTGTTGGCCGACCTGTTTGAGGAAGGAGGCGAACAAGTCAACGCGGCTTTTTCAGCGCCGCGTCTAAGCTGGTTCAAGGATATTCAGGTTGTTACCGCCAGAGACCGGGAGGACTGTGAGGAAGGCTTCTTTTTTTCCGCCAAAGGCGGTAATAACCAGGAAAGCCATAACCATAATGATGTTGGAAACTTCATTCTCTATTACAACAGTCTTCCGGTTATTGTTGACGCCGGTTCAAGGACGTATACCCGCTTTGTGTTCGGCGAAAACCGGTATACCCTGTGGAATCATCGCTCCCCGTATCATAACACGCCGGATATTAACGGCTTTGAGCAAGTGCCGGGCGGTGAATACCGGGCCAGGGACGTGTCGTTTACGCCGGAACCGGGCGGCGCGTTTTGTTTTTCCATGGACATTTCATCCGCATACCCCGCCGAAAGCGGTGTAAGCTGTTATACGCGCACGTTCGTCTTTAAACCCGGTGAGGGCTTAACCATAACGGACAATTACCGTCTTTCGATGTGGAAAGCGCCGCTCGTCCTTAACCTGCTGTGCCACGACAGGCCCATGCCGCTGGAAAGCGGCAAACTGCTGTTAAGTTCTGTCATTACCCTGGATTATGACGCCGGGGATTTTTCCGTGGAACTAGAGGAACTACCTTTTGACGACGCCGCCTTTCATGCCGCCTGGCACAAGAACAGCCTTTTCAGACTGCGGTTAACACATCTCAGGCAGGACCGTGAAGGGACCATACACCAAGGGTATCATCACTCATGAGGTCCATGGTTCCCTGTTGGCCGCCCCTTAACGGCTCGGCAGGCGCCTGAGCAGGACGTTTACCTTTTCGCGGTAGCGGGCGGGATCGGCGGCGGCGGCAAAGCGAAGGAATTCCGCTGCCCGCTCCCCCTGTTCCGCGGCCGCGGCGTTAAGGCCCAGCGCGTAGTAGACCAGGGCCGTGTCGCCCCCCAGTTCAAGGCTGCGGTTGTAGTACTGTTCCGCACTGCCCCAGTCCCCCCTGCCGTAGGCGATAAGCCCCAGGTAGTAATAGGGCGCGTTGTGATCGGGCCGCAGGGCGACCGCCCCGGCAAAGGCCGGCTCGGCCTCGTCGTAATTCCCCTCCCCATAGGCCTGGCGGCCCTGGTTCATCAGTTCGGGAAAGGTCTTGCGGGCGTTCAGGTAGGAACGGTAGTCACGGTCCAGGTTTTCATAACCGTTCCAGTCCTCGATCCGCCGCGCCGTGGCAATGGAATTTTCCGCGAATCCGGCGTCGGGGGAGAGGAGCATAAAACATTCCAGCAGGGAGCGAATGTAATCCTCGTTTCCGCTGTTGAGGAAGAACGACACCAGGGCCCAGGAAAGGGCGCTGTAGTCAGCCCTGGAAAGGGAATCCCCGTTGTCCTGTACGTCCTGGAGGAGGATGTCCCGGACCGGGGGAATCGTCAGTTCCTTTACCCGTTCCAGCCAGGAGAGATTCTCGGCGTAGGCCAGTTCGCCCCCCTCGATGGACAGGGTGCTAAAGTAAATGGCAAAGCCCTCCTCCAGCCAGGACGGGGGGCTGGGGATGAAGGCACGCAGGTACTGGATGAAGGACTGGTAGGGGAGGGCCCGTTCCCAGGCCGCGCGTGTGCCATCGCCGGTAACGGCGCCGCCGGTGGCGTCGCCGTTATTGGCGACGGCGTAGTTGATTACCAGTTCCCGGCGATCCGCCTGGCGGTAGTGAAGGTACAGCGCCCCGGCGTTCGTCTCCCCCAGTCGTCCGACAAGGTACTCGTCGTAGGCCGCCGTGTCGCCGATCAGGCGCACCTTGAGGGGCGAGGCCAGGAGGCGGGGGTTAAAGCGGAAGAGCCTGGTGTAGATCGCGAACCGTTCTTCCAGGTCCTGCGCGATCCGCTCCCCCACCGCCGGATCCTCTCCAAGGATCTCATAATGGTCCGTGGACAGGGGAGCCTGCCCGAACACCCGGTAGCCTTGTGTAAGCAGAACCGTTACCGTTAACGCCAGATAAAAAAAACGCCGCATAATCCCCCCGATAGATCCCGCGGTCCCGCGGGACAAATACCCCTGCCAAAACCCCTACTGAACAATCTTGTCGATGATGATATTCACTTCCTCAATAAGGATATTGGTATACCGCTCGATATTGTCAATAATGTACTGCTGCAGTTCGTGGATATTTCCCCCCAACTGCGTCCCATAGGGCACATCAATGGTGATGACCAGCCGGTAGCCTATCTCATCGTCCTTGATGGCAATTTTTTTGATGCGGATCTCGCTGTTGTACTCGTCAACGCAGTGGATCACCATCTGGCTCAGGGCCGCTTCCGTGATGATCACCTTACCCCGTTTGGAGTATTCGGGGCGGACCACGGATTTTTC
>JAITQR010000082.1 GCA_031288815.1 Treponema sp. | reverse complement strand
AGGGCGCATGGGGCATCGGCCTTTACGGTACAATCCCTTGATCGCCCTCTTTATCCGGCGTATTATTGAGAGGCTGTTCTAAAACTTCAGTTTTGGAACAGCAGCCTTAGATTTAAAGGAAAAAGCAGGCTTTAGGTTGCTTTTTCCAAGAGCCTGTGGAAAAACCATAGGGTTTTGGAACAGGCTCACGCTATATATACGGCGGAAACTGCGCCGGTTCCTGCAGAGCGCGCGGAAGGATTAAAGCATGAAGTATCAACGGCTGTTTACGGAGGCCCAAAGCGGGCCCTACAAGGATATTCGGTGGGAAAAACGGCGGAGCGAAATCCGCAGCCCCGACGGAAAGGCTATTTTTGAAGAGGACACGGTGATCGTCCCCTCCTTTTGGAGCCAGATCGCCACGGACATTATCGCCCAGAAGTACTTCCGCAAGGCCGGGGTCCCGGCGGATAAAAGCGGGGAGTGGAAACGCTGGGCCGCCGGCGGGGGGGCGGAGGACATCGCCGAATTTCCCCTCCCGGAGGACGGGGCGGAACACGACAGCCGTCAGGTCTTCCACCGCCTGGCCTATACCTGGATGGACTGGGGCCGGAAAAACGGGTATTTCGACGGGGAGGAAGACGCCCGGGCCTTCTACGACGAGACCTGCTATATGCTGGCCCGGCAGATTGCCGCGCCCAACAGCCCCCAGTGGTTTAACACCGGGCTCTACGCGGTATACGGCATCGACGGCCCCGCCCAGGGGCATTACTATTTCGACCCCGGGGAGGGTTCCGCCGGGGCGGGGGAGCTTAAACAGTCCGGCAGCGCCTATAAACGGCCCCAGGTGCACGCCTGCTATATCCTTTCCGTGGAGGACGATCTGGTAAACCGGGGGGGTATCATGGACCTGGTTACCCGGGAGGCCCGGCTCTTCAAGTACGGCTCCGGTACGGGGTCCAATTTTTCCCGGCTCCGGGCCGCGGAGGAGAAGCTTTCCGGCGGCGGAGTTTCCTCGGGGCTCCTGTCCTTCCTCAAAATCGGGGACCGGTCCGCTTCGGCGATTAAGTCCGGGGGCACCACCCGGCGGGCGGCCAAGATGGTTACCTTGGACATAGACCACCCGGACGTGGAGCAGTACGTCGACTGGAAGGCCGGGGAGGAGCACAAGGTTGCGTCCATGGTAACCGGCTCGGGGGTGGTGAAAAAAAACCTGGACGCCGTAAAGAAGGCCCTGGCGGACTGGCGGGGGCCCGGGAAGGACCAGTTCAACGCCGAAAAAAACCACGAGCTTGCCGCGGCCCTGGGGAATTCCCTGAAGGAGCGGATCCCCGCCGCCTACCTCTACCAGCTGCTGCGCCGGCTGGAGCAGGGGGACGGCGAGGTGAACCCCAGGGTCTTTACCACCGCCTGGGACGACGAGGCCTATAACACCGTGTCCGGCCAGTCCTCCAACAACAGCCTCCGGGTAAGCGACGGCTTTATGCGGGCGGTGCTGGAAAACGGGGACTGGAAGCTCGTCCCCCGGACCGGCGGCGGGGCCCCCCGGACCGTGAAGGCCCGGGATCTCTGGGCCCGGATTGCCCGGTCCGCCTGGCAGTGCGCCGACCCGGGCCTCCAGTACCACACCACCGTTAACGATTGGCATACCTGCCCCGGGGGCGGGGAAATCCGGGCCTCCAACCCCTGCTCGGAGTATATGTTCCTGGACGATACGGCCTGCAACCTGGCCTCGATAAACCTTGGGGCCCTCTACGACCGGCGGAATAGGACCTTCAATATTGACGCCTATCTCCACGCCGTCCAAATCTGGACCACCATCCTGGAAATATCCGTGGTCATGGCCCAGTTCCCCTCTCCGGAGATTGCCCGGCTTTCCTACGAGTACCGGCCCCTGGGGCTGGGGTACGCCACCCTGGGAACCCTGCTGATGCTCATGGGCCTGGCCTACGACTCCGCGGAGGGCCGGGGGGTGGCGGCGGCTCTTTCCGCCCTGCTTTCCGGCGAGGCCTACGCCCAGTCCGCCCGTATGGCCGCCGGTCTCGGCCCCTTTCTCCGGTACGGGGATAATGCGGCGGCCATGCTCCGGGTGATCCGGAACCACCGGCGGGCGGCTTACAATGCCCCCGCGGCGGAATACGAGGGGGTGCACACCCCCCCCAAGGGGATAGACGCCGCCTGTCCCGGCTATCTGCTGCAAGCCGCCCGGGCCGCTTGGGATCGGGCCCTGGACCTGGGAACCGCCCGGGGATACCGGAATGCCCAGGTCAGCGCCATAGCCCCCACGGGAACCATCGGCCTTTTGATGGACTGCGACACCACCGGGGTGGAACCCGATTTTGCCCTGGTGAAGTTCAAGAAGCTTGCCGGGGGCGGGTACTTCAAGATCATCAACCAGTCGGTTCCCCCGGCCCTGGAAGCCCTGGGCTATACCCGGGAGCAGATCGACGGGATCACCGCCTACGCCACGGGCCGGAAGACCCTGGCCGGGGCCCCCAAGGTTTCCCTCTCGGACCTGGAAGCCAGGGGCTTTACCCCGGAAGCGCTTGCGGCGGTGGAGGAGGCGGTAAAAACCGCCGTCGGCCTGGAGGGGGTTGTTAACCCCTGGATTTTGGGCAAGCCCTTTGTGGAGAAGACCCTCAAGATCCCCGAGGCTGACTGGTCCCTGCCGGGGTTCAGCCTCCTCAAACACCTGGGCTTCAGCGCCGCCGATATTGAGGAAGCGGAAGGTTACGCCTGCGGTACCATGGGCCTTGAGGGGGCGCCGCAGCTCAAAAAGGAACATCTGGCGGTTTTCGATACCGCCACCCCCTCGGGGAAAAACGGCAGGCGATCCATACCCTGGACCGCCCATATCGGCATGATGGCCGCGGTGCAGCCCTTTATTTCCGGGGCCATTTCCAAGACCATCAATATGCCTAACGATGCGGGGTACGAGGACGTGAAGGGGGCCTATATGCTTTCCTGGAAAAGCGCCCTCAAGGCGGTGGCCCTCTACCGGGACGGTTCCAAGCTTTCCCAGCCCCTGTCCTCCCTTGCCCCCGGTACGGACCCCCTGGCGGATACCATCCTGGCCCTTCAGCGGAGCCTGGAGACCCCGGACCAGTCCGCCCTGCGCAAGGCCCTTGCCGCCTCGGATCTCCGGGGCCGCCGGCGTTCCCTGCCGAACCGCCGGGTGGGGTATACCCAGAAAGCCAAGCTGGGGGGGCATTCCATTTTTATCCGCACCGGGGAATATGCCGACGGGTCGCTGGGGGAGATCTTCCTGGATATGCACAAGGAAGGGGCCGCTTTCCGGAGCCTGCTCAACAGCTTTG
>JAITQR010000313.1 GCA_031288815.1 Treponema sp. | reverse complement strand
TTGGGTTCTACGAAAAGGCCGTATACGCAAACATAGGCACGGCGCCGGTGAAACCCCTCATCATTCTGGAAAACATCAATTTCGCCGACACCCCTTCCGTCGAACTTTTTACCGGCCTGTTTCAGGACAGGATCAAGGCCAATTACCTGGTATACGGCAGCTTTTCGGAAAATGCTCCTCTCCCGAATACGGAATCAACGCTTGAATCGTGGACCAGGGTCTTTTCCCGGGTGATCCAGGTATCGCTCGACGATTTTTCCCCCCAGGAACCGCCGGAAATGACCGGCGATCTCTGGGAAATCGTCTATGCCCTTTCGCTGTTTCGCCGTTACTTCCCCTGCGCCCTGTTTTCCCAGCTCTTTAAAGAGGCGGGCATAAATCCCCTTATGATCTCACGGGCGCTGGATATTTTCGTGAGCCAGGGAACCATTGATTTCAGGGAAGATCCCCAGCCGCGCATTGTGGATTTTGACAAGCGGGTGGAACAGATTCCGGCGGAACGGAGGCGTCTTGTGCGGGCCATGGTCTCCGGCCGCATTCTTGCCTGGGTACATGAGGGCATTTTCCGGCCCTGTTACAATCTGCTTGAAGCCCTGACAGATCTCGGAGGCGAGGGTTCGGACTCCCTTGTTCTGGATTCCATTGCCGGGGATATAATGAACAATACCTACGGGAGTATTGAAGAGGCCATCCGGAAAAACCGTTTTGCGCAGGTAGTCGGCCCAAGGCGTTTTACGGCCCTGCTCTACATCTTTACCACCCTGCGCGCCCTGATCCACCAGGGGGAAGATGAAATACGCCGGGCCTTCCTCAAGCCTGTCCCCGACGCGGACGCCATTCCGGTGTATAAAGCCCGTATTCTCTCCAATTTGGCGGCGTTTCACCTGGGGATTCAGGATATTTCCACAGCCCATGAGGCGATCAAAGAATCGATGATTCTAAGCCAGAACCATAGGGAAGGAAGGGGACTCGTCCAGGCCTACCGGCTTTTTTCCCTGGTCAACATCCGTAAACAGCAGGTAGGAGAGGCCATCGACTATTCGGATTTTGCCATAGAAAACGCCGAACGCGCGGGTTATTTTGATGAACTGGCGATCACCGCGTATTACGCGGCCGGCATTCATCTGCTTTCCGGCAACCTTTCCAAAGCGGAACGTCTGGCGCGGCAGGCGGACGAAGCCGCCTCAATTACCGGCCGCATCGAATGGGCGGACCGTTCCCGTTTCCTTCTGGGCAGGCTCCGTTTTGAGGCCGGCCGTTATAAGGAAGCGCGGGATATTTTCGCCGGGCTTCTCGACCAGGATATCCCCGGCGCTTCGGAAAATCGAAAGCCGGTTCTCCGGGCCTGGGTTTACCGTTCCCGGGCTTTTTTACGGCAGCTTCCCGGCAGCCTCTCCGATACGGAGGGTTCCGACGCCCGGCTTTTTGAAATCGAGGCCTCCTATCTTGCCGGCGAGCATGAACGGACCATCAAGCTGGCCGACAATTTTTCTACGGGGCTGCCGGAAACCCGCTTTATCTTTATAGAACAGCCGGACTGGTGGAGCGGTTTTGCCCAGTGCGAACTGTTCCTCTTTCCGCCGAAAGATTTCTTCAACCGGCTGCTTTCCACCTACCGCGCCCTGGCCCTGAGCAAACTCGGCAAACCGGCCGCCGCCGGAAACAATACGGCCGGTGAAATGGCCTTGGACGGCATGCGCCGGGTGATTCGGGAAGAAGGGTTTCCCCAAACAGATCCGAACGACGCCTTTTATTATTATTCCCATTACTGCGTACTCCGGGAAACCGGCGCGGTAGAGGTGGATATGGATACCGCGGTAAGCATAGCCTTTAAGCGCCTTCAAAGCCGCGCCAGTCATATTGACAATATCGAAACCAAACGCGACTACCTTTCGCTGAACTACTGGAACAACGCCCTGGGTCAGGCCGCCAGAGTCCACCGGCTTATATAGGCACGGCCCGTTCTTTTCACTACAATACAACGGAAATGAAACGGATTGAGTCGGTGTTGATCGCCGGGGCCGGAGCTATCGGCCTTTTGATCGCGGATACCCTGTACCGCCACAACCCCGGTGGAACGAGAATTCTCGCGTCCGGGGAGCGGCAGAGGCGTTACCGCGAAAACGGTCTTTGGGTGAATGGGGAGCATCTGGATTTTTCCTTTGCCGACGGGGAAACGCCGGACGGGAATACGGCGGACCTTATCGTTGTGGCGTGTAAACACCATCATCTGGAACAGCTTGTCGCGGATATCAGGCCCTTTGTCGGAGAGGAAACCATCATCCTCTCGCTTTTAAACGGTATTACCAGCGAGGAAATCATCGGCGCGGTTTACGGCCGGGAGCGTCTCCCCCTTGCCATGATCATCGGTACGGACAGCCAGAATACGGGGAACGGCACGTCCTTTACCCGGCGGGGCGTGGTCAATTTCGGTGACGCCGACGGCAAAGAAACCGAACGGGACCGGCTTATCGCCGATTACTTTACCCGCGCCGGTCTTCCCTTTGAGTACCGTCCCCGCGACATGAAGCGC
>JAITQR010000238.1 GCA_031288815.1 Treponema sp. | reverse complement strand
AGCCTGCCGGTAGATGCCGGGTTTGGAAAAAACCGGCGCTTTGAGACAGTTCCGAAAACCAACAGTATAGAGGTAAACTGTATGAAAAGGTTTTTTTGCTTATGCTTATTTATAGCGGTAAGCGCCGGCGCCGGGTTGTATGCCTTTGATCGATCCTTGAACGGAAGATGGGGGATTGTCAAAGGCGACGAGGAAACGGAAATCATACGATTTAATAATACTGAAATCTTTTTCGCGGACATACCGTTTCAGGCGGGCGATTATGAAGAGGGGGAGAATACCATATACATCGAGGAAGACGGGAATTTTCTTCTCCTGCAGTACCATCTCTTATCGGCAAACAAACTGTTGTTTATTTTGACAGGTCAGGATGATTTTTCCGAGACAGTAACGTTAATTTTATCCCGCTTATAAAACAGTAGAGCTGTTTGGAAACTCCAGTTTCCGGACAACGCCCCTAAAAACGGTTTACCCAAACTGGGAACGGTAAAGCCCCGCGTAAACGCCGTTCTTTTCCAAAAGGCTTTGATGGGTTCCCTGTTCTACCAGGCTGCCCTCGTGCATTACCAGGATAAGATCCGCGTTCTGTATGGTGGACAGCCGGTGGGCGATAACGAAGCAGGTCTTGTTTTTCATCAGGCGGCGCATCGCCTCCTGGATGCGGATCTCCGTGCGGGTGTCAACGTTGCTGGTGGCTTCGTCCAGGATCAGCATCCGCACGTCCAGCAGCATGGCCCGGGCAATGGTAAGGAGCTGCTTCTGCCCCTGGGATATGTTGACCCCGTTCTCGTTCAGGACGGTCTGGTAGCCCTCGGGAAGCTGCGTGATAAAACCGTGGGCCTGCGCAGCCTTGGCGGCTTGCACCACGTCGTCCATGGCGGCCTTTTCGGTACCCCCCTTGTAACCGTAGGCGATATTTTCAAACACCGTGCCGTTAAAAAGCCAGCTTTCCTGCAGTACCATGGCAAAGGCCAGGCGCAGGCTTTTGCGGGTTATCCCTTCGATTCGCTTTCCGTCTATGGTGATGGAGCCGGTCTGGGGATCGTAGAAACGCATCAAAAGGTTGATGATCGTGGTCTTCCCCGCCCCGGTATGCCCCACGATGGCGATAAGCGCCCCGGGCGCGGCCCTGAGGCTCACGTCTTTAAGGACCGGCTTGTCCGGCAGGTAGCCAAAGTTAACGCCGGAAAATTGTACATCCCCCCTCACGTTCCCCAGTTCCGGGGCGTCCGGCAGATCCGCCGGCTCCGGGGCCTGATCCAGAAGGTCGAAGATGCGATCCGCCGCGGCCGCGGCGGACTGGATTTCCGAAAGGATGTTTGCCGCCTCGTTGATGGGGCCTGAGAATTTACGGGAGTAGAGCACGAAGGAACTCATGTTTCCCAGGGTGATCCGCCCGGCAAGGTAGAGGATCGCCCCGAAAACGCTGATCATGGTAAGCGAAAGGTTGTTAATAAAATTAACGGAAGGCCCCAGGCTGCTGGAATGGTAATCCGCGTCATAGTAGGCGGTACAGGCCTTGTCGTTGTTCTCGTCGAAACGGGAGATGATCGTTTCCTCCTGGTGGTAGGCCTTGATGGTCTTCTGCCCGGAGACGATCTCTTCCACGAAACCGTTCAGGGCCCCCAGGGCCGCCGAACGGAGCCGGAAGAAACCGTGTATCCGCCCCGCCCGGGACTTGATAAAGAAGGACGCCATGGGAACGGTGACCAGGAACACGAGGCCCAGGGTGGGGGAAATGGAAAGCATCATAAAAAGGGAACCCAGTACCGTTACCGTGGTGGTGCAGATCTGGAGCAGATCGTTTGCCAGGCTTGTATTCACCGTGTCGATGTCGTAGGAGATATGGCTGATGATATCCCCGGTCTGGTGGGTGTCAAAGAAACTTACCGGCAGGGCCATGAGTTTGTCGAAAACGTCGTTCCGCATAAGCCGGGCCGTCCGCTGGCTCAAGGTGATCATCTGTACCGAGAGGAAGTAGTTCAGCACCGAACAGACGCAGTAAAAAAGGGCCATCCAGGAACAGTAGTAAAACACCCGTTCAAAATTTACCCTCCCCGCCCCCGGCTCAATGGCGTCAATCGCCCGGCCGGAAAGCATGGGCCCCAGAAGGGCAAGGCAGTTGCTCAGCATGGTGAGAAAGACTATGGCCACGATAAGGGCGCGGTAGCTTGCCAGGTAGCGCCAGAGCCGCCGGACGGTTTTTACGACATTAATCTTGGGGCGTTTACCCTCGGCGTAGGCGGGATTTACCAGGCCCCCCCGGGGTCCGCCCGAATTGCGGCCTCCGGGTATGACGCCGGGGAAAGCCTTGTCAGACATGGATCAAGGCTCCGGCGGCGGCACTGCCGGTCACGGGGCCGGCCTTTTCCTGGCGTCCGGGAGCCGGGGAGCCCTGTCCCATTTGGGACTCGCTTATCTCCCGGTAGAGTTCGCAGCCCGCGAGAAGCTCCCGGTGGGTTCCGTAACCCAGTATCCGGCCCCGCTCCAGTACCATAATGTGATCCGCCTGCATCACCGAGCTTATCCGCTGGGCGACAATGATGGTAGTAGTGTCGCTGAAGTTTTTCCGCAGGGCCCGGCGCAGATCCGCGTCGGTCCGGTAATCCAGGGCGCTGGAGGAGTCGTCCAGGATAAGGATATCCGGTTTTCCCCCCAGGGCCCGGCCGATCAGAAGCCGCTGCCGCTGGCCCCCGGAAATATTCGTTCCCCGGGAACTCAGGTTGTAGTCCAGGCCTTCGGTAATCCCGTTCACAAAATGTTCCGCCTGGGCGAATACCAGGACCCGCCGGATCTCCTCTTCCGAAAGATCCCGGCCAAAACTAACATTCTCCCGGATGGTATCGGCAAACAGCACGTCTTTCTGCATGGCTATACCGAACATGGTGTAGAGTTCCCCAGGGGGAATGCCCTTGATATCGTCCCCGTTGATCCGGATGGTTCCGCCCCCGGCGTCATAGAAACGGAGGAGGAGCTGGAGTATCGTCGACTTGCCGCAGCCCGTCTCGCCCAGAATACCCAGGGTCTCCCCCCGCTTTAAGGCGAAACTGATGTCTTCCAGCAGATTCGCCCGGGAAGGGCTGGCGTTGTAGGAAAAAGACACCTGGTCAAACACGACATGGTAGCCGTTATCCACGTGGTTCCGATCCAGGAGTTTAAGATCCTCCGGCAGGGCCAGCACCTCGGCTATCCGTTCCCCCGAGGCGCTTCCCCTGGAGTACATGACGAACATCCGGGTAATCGAGAGGGTGGCGTTGAGGATAATCGTAAAATAGGTGAGGAAAGCCAGTATCGCCCCCGGCTGGGTCTGGCCGGCGTTGACCCGGTAGGCTCCCATGACGATTACCGCCACAAGCCCCAGGTTGAGGAAGAGAAACATCGCCGGGTTCGTTATTCCCATGATGATGTTGGCCCTGCGCTCCCGGTCGGTAACGTTCTTGTTGGCCTGGGCGAAACGTTCTTTTTCGTAGTCCGCCTTGGACAGGGCTTTGATGATCCGTATCCCCGAGGCGTTTTCCCGGACCACCCGTACCATGGTGTCTACCGCCCCCTGGAGCTGGGTATAAAGCGGGACCCCTTTGCGGGACACAAGCCAGACCACCAGAAGGGTAAAGGGCAGTATCCCCACCATGACCAGGGTAAGCGTGGGCTCCAGGGTAAGGGTGATAAGGATCCCCCCCAGGAGGAGGATAGGGGCCCGTATTCCCACGCGCTGCATGCCGCTTATCATCCGGTGGATATTGTAGGTGTCCGACGAAAGGCGGGCCACCAGGGAAGGAATGGTCATCCGGTCAATCTGGGCGCAGCTGAGGTAGGAAATTTTGGCGAAAAGGTCGTGGCGGATAGTCCGGGTAACGTCCCTGGCCACGGCGGAGGCCATGCGGTTCGCCATGACGTTGAAGGTCACCGCGAAAATGGAGGCCCCCACCATAACAGCCCCCCACATAAGGATGAGGGAAACTTCCTTTTGGGGCACCACGTGATCGATCATGTAAGCCAGTATCCAGGGGAGCAGCAGGTCCATTACGGTTCCCGTGAATTTGACAAAAAGCCCCAAGCTCATTCGGGAAAGATAAGGTTTTACATAGCTGAATATGGTGTGCACTTAGTTAAAGGCAGTATATCATTTTAGGCGGTACTTAGTCACCCGTAGTCCCATGACCCTTTCGGAAATTCCCAAATTTTCAGCCGCCCTGGCCATGTTCCCCCTGGTGCGCCGGAGTTCTTCGGCGATAAGCTCCTTCTCCACCGTCTCCATTATCTCCTTAAGGGTCTGCCGCCGCTCGTTCTCGTGTACGGGCCGTTCCTTCTGCATGCCCGGAGGCAGGTAGTAGCTGTGGATTGCCCCGTCCCGGGACAGGATAACCGCCCGCTCAATGCAGTTCTCCAGTTCCCGCACGTTCCCGGGCCAGGAATAGCGGGTCAGGAGATCTATGGCGCTGGGGGTGATGTGACGGATCTTTTTCTTGTACTCGGCGGAAAATTTCTCCACAAAGTGATCCGCCAGGAGCATGATGTCGGTCTTGCGCTCCCGCAGGGGGGGGACTACCAGGGGAAAGACCGAGAGCCGGTAGTACAGATCCTCCCGGAACTTCCCCTGGGCGATAAGCTTTTGCGGATCCGTGTTGGTGGCGGCGATGATCCGGATGTCCACCCTGATGGTCTCGCTGCCGCCGATACGCTCAAATTCCCGCTCCTGCAGGACCCTTAAAAATTTGGTCTGGATGGACAGGGGCATTTCCCCTATTTCGTCCAGAAAGATGGTTCCGGAGTCGGCCTGTTCAAAGTAGCCCTTTCGCATTTTTATCGCGTCGGTAAAGGCCCCCTTCTCGTGGCCGAAAAGGGTGCTTTCAATCAGGCTTTCGGGAATGGCGGCGCAGTTTAGCTTGACAAAAGGCTTGTCCGCCCGGGGAGACCCGTAGTGGATGGCCTGGGCAATCCGCTCCTTCCCCACGCCGCTTTCCCCCAGAAGCAGCACCGTGGCGCTGGTTCCGCTTACCTGCTCTATCTGCTGGTAGAGGGACCGCATGATCTTGGAATTCCCCACCACGTAGGTGGAGTTCCCGTAGCGGGTCCGCAGTTCGGTGCGCAGTTGTTCCTGGAGCCGGGTGTTCTCCGCCTTCAGATCCTCCATCTCCTCCCGTTCCACCTGGTGGAGCCTGACAACCTGGCTGATCGACGCCGCCACGATGGTGAGGATGCGGATATGGTAGTCCAAACTCTCCTCGGAGAGGGGCAGATCCACCCCGATGGCTCCGATAACCTCCGACCCCTGGCGGATGGGGACACAGACAAAGGAGATATCCTTGGTCTCCTCCCCCTTTCTGGCCCCGGTGCGGTTGAGGAAACGGGGTTCGTCGGCAATGCGTTTGAGGGCCACGGGGTTTCCGGTTTCGATTACCCGGCCGGTTATCCCCTCCCCCAGGGAATAACGGCCCTTGAGCTTTTGGGAATCGTCCAGCCCCCAGGCCTCGGCGATGGCTATTTCCCCCTTGGAGCGGTTCAGGATGGTGATCATCCCCCGGATAATCTCCAGGTAGAGGGCGATCCGGTCCAGTACGGGTTTCAGGATATCCTCAATCTCAGCCGGCTCGGAAAGCAATCTGCTGATTTCAAAAAGTAAATGCAGCCCTTCCCGATCCCGCGTGGAAGGACGCGAATCTTCCCCCGGTTCCATGCCTCACCCCCTTGAGTATCCCGGTTATATGGGTATATCCGCTGTGCCCGGCAGGAATCAGCCTGGGGGCCAGGAAAGCGGGCGGCCGCCCAGGACGTGGCAGTGGATATGATCCACCGTCTGCCCGCCGTCGGCCTTGCAGTTGATTACGAAACGGGCGCCTTTTTCGGCGCAGCCCCGCTCCGCCGCCAGTTCCTGGGCTTTGTAGAGGAGCCGTCCCAGGAGAGCCTCGCCGTCTTTTTCCAGTTCCATGATATTGGGAACGTGCCGCTTGGGGATCACCAGGAAATGTACCGGCGCCTGGGGATTCACATCCTGAAAGGCCAGAATCTCGTCATCCTCGTAGATTTTTCCGCTGGGTATTTCCCCCTTTACGATCTTGCAGAAGATACAGTCGGCCATGGCGCTACTCCGTTTTCCGTAATTTGGGCCGGTTTCAAAACCCGCTTGGTTTTGAAGCAGCCTGGTTTGACAAACGCCGCCCCGGGGCAAACGTTCCGGGCCCCAGTATAGCACAGGCCGGCGGTAGCCGCTATCTCCGGGTCAGGACTGTTTGGCCGCCATGATCCGGTACAGAAACAGCTCCATAAGCAGGGACTCCAGGGGGCCGCCGCCGGAACGGATGCGGACATCGTATTCCGCGGAAAGGGCGAGCAGTCGCTCCGCCCCGCCGGGCCCGTAACGGCGGCTGGCTTCGGCAAAGTCCGCCCTGGCCTTGGGGTGGGAAAAGCCCGCCTGGCGGAGCCTTCCGTCGTTGGCGTCCCCCGATTCCACCAGGGCCTG
>JAITQR010000162.1 GCA_031288815.1 Treponema sp. | reverse complement strand
TTCCCCGTCCTTACGGCCCAATTCATACAATTTGATGAGCTTGTCCACATCCTTCTCGGTCCGGCTTACCTTTAAATCCACGGAAGGGCGGACGAGGAGGGTTCGTCCCGCCGCCGCCTCTGCTTCGGCAAAGGCAAGGCTCCGGTTGTAGTTTTCCACAAACCTTTCCAGGGCCTTTATAAGGCGGGGGTATTTGCGGTAGAAAAGCCAGGCCGACGGCTGGATTTCCTTCTTCCTGCGGTAGCCCGCGGGGTGGGTAAGGACAACAACATTTTTGGCGAAGCCTTCGGCAAGGGCCTTTGCCAGGGGAATTGAATCCGAAATGCCGCCGTCCAGAAACTTCCGCTCCTGGTATTCTACCATCCTGGAGACAAAGGGCATGGCCGATGAAGCCTTCATGATCGTAAGTATATCCGGCCCCTTTTCAAAGTAGGCGGCCTCTCCGGTTTCGCAGTCGGTACAGACCGTTATGAACCGCGAGGGCGAAGCAAGGAAGGTTTCGATGTCAAAGGGCACATGTCTGGCCGGTATGTCGTTGTAGATAAAATCAAGGCCAAAGTAATTGCCCGTCTTGATAAAGCTCCGTACCGAGAGGTAACGCGGGTCTTTTCGGAAAGTTTTAAGAATGTACAGATTCCGCTCCTTCTGCTTCGACACAAAAGAACAGCCCATGCCCGCGCCGGCGGAGACGCCGATGACCCAGGGAAATTCAAGCCCTTTTTCAAGGAAGGCGTCCAGTACGCCGGCGGTGTAATTGCCCCTGAGCCCGCCTCCTTCAAGAACTAACCCATGATCCAGCTTTGTCATTTCTTCTCCGCTTGTTTCCCGGCAATCCCGGGCCCTGTTTTTTCGGCAGCTATTTCTCCAGTAAATAGAGGTATTCTTTTACATGGATATCCCTGTTCTTTAGATTCCTGCCGCCCCTGAAGGCGGTATAGTTTATCTCCAGCGTTTCGGTCTTTCCGATTTTACCCAGCATTTTTTCCATCTCTTCCCGGCCGATAAAGCCATCGGAATTAAAGGAGAGGAGCACATATTTGGCCTTTACGCCCGACACCAATTCGCTTAAACATGGTAGCGCATAATTTGTTTTATTGTAACCGGATCTCTTCCAGTTTCCGGGAATGCCCGAAACCCTGCTCGGGTTCTCGGGAGAGGTATAATCCAGTATCAAATTGAGCATAAAATAATTTGACCCGTAGGGATGCTGGTTATAGGGCGGATCAAAATAGGCGAGGTCTACTTCCGGCAGATCCCCGATCAACTTGTTTGAATCTTCGTTATAGACCCTTACGTCACAGTCGTAATTGCTGAAGACGGGGAAGGGCAGGGCGATGCCGCCTTTTATCCTGACCAGGGAGTCCTCTTGCTTTCCGCCGAATTGTCCGATCCCGGTCTCCTTGTTTTTATAAAACCCCTTGAACACCCCCGATGTGTTTGCGTGTATCGAGGCTTCCGACAACAGGGGGGCGAGAAAGTATTTTTGATAATCCGAAGGTATGCCATCGATCAACTGACGGGCCGTATCGATGTACATTGCGTTTCTGACAGTGTAAAACACCCTTTCTCCGGCTTTGATGTGGTTGTCGTCTTCGGGCGCGTAGAGCCTGGCGATCATTCCCCTTTTCAATTTTTCTTCCTGTAAGTTTTCAAGCAGCCCCGTATAATATTCTTCCAGTCTGCCCATGTTTAAAGCCCCGGCGTTGGAAAGATAGCACCGGTTTATAAGCGTCGAATACCTTTCCAGATCGTTGACCAGGAGGATTTCGGCGTACTGTTTAAAATACCGGGCCGTTATGCCGGAGCCGCTGAATGAGTCAAATATAGACAGTTTTGTTTTATTCAGTCTTTTTTGGACTCTTTGCACTCCCTTCCCGATAAAATCCAGCAGGGTGCGCTTGTTTCCGATATAGGTTATCAACTGCCGGGTCAAAAAAGCCTCGTTTTCCGGTTCCACGCTTTTCCCCTCTTTTCTTTTTCTATCATTCCAGATTATAATAAAGCAAGACAGGCCTATGAATAAAGTATTAAAAGAAAAGATAATGGAAGCCTTTAGTTCCGTGCTTCCCATTTCCGCCATAGTGCTTATCGCAAGCGTTGTTCTGGTTCCCATGTCCGCCGGAACAATCCTCCTCTTTATCGGCGGGGCCGCGCTCCTCGTCATAGGGATGGGTTTTTTTACCCTGGGGGCCGACATGGCCATGATGCCCATGGGCGAAGGCATAGGCGTCCAGCTTACCAAATCTTCCAGCCTCTTTCTTGCCCTGCTTATCAGCTTCCTGATGGGGGTGGTTATTACCATTGCCGAACCGGATCTCCAGGTTCTGGCCCTTCAGGTGCCCGCGGTGCCAAACCTCGTGCTGATCCTGACCGTAGCCGGAGGGGTGGGAATTTTCCTGGTGATGGCGGTGCTCAGAACTTTTCTCCAGATACGGCTTTCGGTCCTGCTGATTATTTTCTACCTGGGGGTGTTCATTCTGGCTTATCTCCCCATTACCCTCCCTGACTTTATCCCCGTGGCCTTTGATTCAGGGGGAGTTACCACGGGGCCGATCACCGTGCCCTTTATTCTGGCCATGGGCGTCGGCGTGGCCTCCCTCAGAAGTGACAAGCACTCCCAGGACGACAGTTTCGGCCTGGTATCCCTGTGCAGCGTGGGGCCCATTTTGGC
>JAITQR010000154.1 GCA_031288815.1 Treponema sp. | reverse complement strand
CCAGATCCGCCACCCGCAGGCCCTCGGCCTGGAAGATCAGGGGTTCGTTCTCCTCCCCGGAGGGGGCAAAACGATCCACCACCTTGAAGATCTCATCCGGGTCAAGGTAGTTATGGGGGAGGTAGGCGTCCACCTGTACCGTTTCCCTGTCCTCCTCCCTGGGGGGCTCAATATTAGCCGCCGCCGTTTTTACCCTCTCAAGAAAAGCGTCCCAGTTCGAGCTTTTCATGCTGAAACCCGCGGCGTAGTCGTGCCCTCCCCAGTCGAGGAAGAGATCCGCGCACTGCTCCAGGAGGAGGCGGAGATCGTAGCCTCTAACGGAGCGGAGGGAACCGGAGACCGTATCCCCCATAAAGGAAACCACCAGGGCCGGCACGTTGAAGCGCTTTGCCAGCCGGGTGGCCATAAGGCCCGTTACCCCCCGGACAATATCCTCCCCGTAGGCAAAGGCAAGCTTTCCCCCGTAGAGGGGGAGGTTTTGCTCGGCCAGGGCCTCGGCGACCTTCCAGGTTTTTTCCCCCAGATCCTTCCGCTCGCTGTTCAGGGCGAGAAGCTCCCCGGCAAGACGATCCCGCGCCGCCGGATCTTCTTCCAGCAGCAGATTCACCGCGATCTCCGGTTTTCCCATGCGGCCCGCGGCGTTGATCGCCGGGCAGAGCTGCCAGGAAATATCCCTGGTCTCGAAACGTTTGCCGGCCATGTCGAGTTTGAAGAGCAGGTTTTCAATGCCCGGCCGGGGTTTTGTTTTGAGGGATTCAATGCCTCCCCGGACGATGATCCGGTTTTCATCTTTCAGGGGCATGATGTCCGCGATGGTTCCCAGGGCGGCAAGCTGGAGATCCGCCTCGTCCTCCGCCCGGAAGTGCTTCTCCCGCTTGCGGATAAACGAGGTAAAAAGGCTGAAGAACAGGTCGAGTTCGGTGAATTCGCCGCTGGAATAGCGGGCAATCCGGGACATTTCCCTGAGTCTGAGGAGGCTTTTCCCCATGGTCTGGGGGATCTCCTTGCCGATCTCCGGGGCAATGTCCAGCATGGCGATCTCCACCCCCTTGCCGAAGATCCGGGAGAAGATCTTCTTTTGCAGGGGAGCGTCCCAGGCGAGGATCTGCTGGCCTTCCAGGAAAGAGGGAATCCGGGTATCGGAGATCTTTACCATGCCGGGAACCAGGGTCTCGCTGAGCTTTTCGATTACCGCCAGGTTCCGGGTCTTGAGGATCTCCACAAGCCAGGAGTCGTTCAGGGGCCGGGCGTTGAGGAGGCAGATATCCTGCCCGTAGAGTTCGCTCCGTTTGGCGAAACGCAGGGCGGAGACCAGCTTGTAGGCTACCCCGCAGCCGGAAAGATCCCGGAAAGGGTAGGCCTGCCGGAGGCCCCGCCGCCCGTCCTCCTGGGGAGGCTTCAGTTTGGGATTTACGATGCTCAGGGCCTCGGGGAGTTCCTCCTGGGGGTTGTGGTGATCCGTAACGATCACATCCAGCCCCAGTTCCCTGGCCCGGGCCACCTCGGCGATGTTGGAGATTCCGCAGTCCACGGTGATGATAAGGGTACCGTAAGCGGCGGCGAATTCCTCCACCGCCTTGATCGACAGGCCGTAGGGATCGTCCCCCTGGGGCAGGCGCCAGCTTGCATCCAGCCCCAGCTCGGCCAGGTATCCGGTTACCAGGGCCGTGCTGGTAATGCCGTCCACGTCCCGATCCCCGTAGACCAGCACCTTTTCCCCCTCTTCCTTGGCGGCGAGAATCCGATCCACCGCGTCTTCCATGCCGGGAAGCTCAAAGGGGTTCCTGATATAGCGGGGATCGTCTTCGAGAAAGTACTGTATCTCCCCGCCGCCGGTGATTCCCCGGCGCAGGAGTATTGACGCGGTAAGGGCGTTGCAGCCGTACCGGGCGGCCAGTTCCTTCACCATTTCCTGGGGAACACCCCTTTTTTCCCACTTCATATCCACCTTCCCGGCTTATTGCCGCCCAATTTCTTTTAGTACCAGCTTTCGGGGCGGCGGGGGAGCCGGGGAATATTCCACCGCTTCCTCCAGGGCGGGAAGGGCGGCCCGGAGGCTTTCCCCGTCCCTGGCCCAGACGCTCATGACGAGATCTCCCCGCCGTACCCGATCGCCTCTTTTCCGGTGGAACTCCAATCCGGCGCCGGGGCTTACCGTGTCTTCCATGCGGTTCCTCCCCACCCCCAGGGTTACCCCGGCATGTCCCACTTTCCCCGCGTCTATCCGGGCGACATGGGCGTCTTCCCGGGCTCTTACTTCCCCCCGGAAGGGGGATCGGAAAGTTCCCAGCATGGCAAGAAACCGCTCCCGGCTGCCCCCCTGGCTTTCGATGTTGGCGAGGAAAAGCTCCCGGGGCCGGCCGCTTTTCAGGGCCGCTTCGCAGAGGGTCCTGCCTAGAGATGGATCCCTAGCCTTTCCCCCCAGGATCGCCATGCGGGCCCCCAGTTCCAGGGTAAGTTCCATCAGGTCTTCCGGCCCCCGGCCTTCCAGACAGCGGTAGGATTCCTCCACCTCAAGGAAATTCCCCACCATGTTCCCCAGGGGTTCGTCCATATCCGTAAGCAGGGCGATCACCCGCATACCCAGAACCTTTCCGGCCTCCGCCAGGGAACGGGCAAGCCCTTCCCCTTGGGCGCTTTCCTTCATAAAAGCCCCGGAACCGTACTTCACGTCCAACACCAGGGCCTCCGCGCCTTCCGCGGCCTTCTTGGAGAGGATGCTGGCGGTGATCAGGGGGATGGATTCCACCGTGCCGCTTACGTCCCGGAGGGCGTAGAGAAGCCGGTCCGCGGGAACGATGTCCCTGGTCTGCCCGGTCATGGCAAAACCGTCCCGGCCGAGGATCTCCCGGAACTCGGCGGCGGAAAGGCTGGTACGGTAACCGGGGATGGAATCGAGTTTGTCCAGGGTACCCCCGGTGTGGCCAAGGGCCCGGCCCGACATCATGGGGTCGCGGATCCCCAGGCTGGCCGCCAGGGGGGCGAGGATAAGGCTCGTCTTGTCCCCCACGCCGCCGGTGGAATGTTTGTCCACCAGGGGGCCTTCGATACCCCGCAGATCCATGCGGCTTCCCGATTCGAGCATTACCCCGGTAAGGGCCCCGGTTTCCGCCGGGCTCATCCCCCTGAAAAAGACCGCCATGGCCCAGGCGGAGATCTGGTAGTCGGGGATCTCCCCCGCCACGTAGCCGCTGATGAGAAAGGCAATCTCATCCCGGGACAGTTCCTGGCCGTCCCGTTTCTTCATGATAATATCAACCGCCCGCACTTCAGGGCCTCCGTCTCAAAAATTCCAGGTGAAAAGCTCCCGCCCCAGGATACCCGCCATCATGGCGCAGAGCGCCGCCCGGGCCTGGCGCAGGGAAACCGGTTCCGGAATGTAACGGCCAAGCTGGTCCGGGTTCAGGTTTTCCACCCCCTTAAGCCAGCGCCGGGCTCCGGGGTTGAAGGGCAAAAGGCTCGCTACCTCGAACCTCTCCCCGCCCTCCGGGTCATCCTTCCCCGCGCAGGAGGGGCAGAGGAACACCCCCTCCCGCTGGTCAAACCATAGTAAACCATCCGCCGGGGCTCCACAAGCGCAGGCCAATTCGGGCCGCAGGCCCAAAAAGGCCGCCCAGTTCCAGAGAAACTGTACAAAGATACGGACACAGCCTTCTTCGTCGGCCTTTTCCAGGGCGTCCAGAACCGAATCCGCCAGATCCAGGCTCTCTTTCCAGGCGCCGCCCCCGCCGTGGGCCGCCAGGATCGTGTCCGCCACCGCGTCGGCCGCCATGGTACGCTCGTAAAGCTCCCGGAGCCCCGGCCGCCAGGATCGGACATCAAAATCGGTAACTTTGCGGGAATCCCGAACCGGGTCATGGTAGATCCACAGGGTTCCCCGGTGGAAAGGCGCCACATGGGAACGGAGCCTGCTTTTCGGCCCCCCGAAGACCGTGGCCCTGATGATCCCCTCCTCGGCGCTGAGGAACCAGGCGTCCCGGTTGGATTCCCCGGAATTGACGGTTTTAAGGACCAGGGCCTGGAAGATAAAAGTCCGGGGCATGGGGCATCATAACACGGCGGAACGCCCTTGTCACATCGCCGAATCCCCGGACGCGGAATCCGCGCCCCCTCCCTCCATCCCGGCGGGGGAGAGCTTCGCGGGGGCCGTTCTAATCAGCAAAAACACTACGAGCTTGACCGCCAGGAGGGCGATAAGAAAGATCCGCAGATGGACGGAGGGCGTGATGATGATGACCGGAAGCAGCATGAGGAGAACCAGGAGATAGATAGTAATTTTTTCTTTCGCCGTGAGTCCGTGGTCCCGGAGCCGCCGTATCCGGGGGCCCGTGTGGGGGTTGGCCATGAGCCTGCGGTGCAGCCGTTCCGATCCCCGGAGGAAGCAGAAAGAAGCGGCCAGCAGAAAGGGTGTGGCCGGCAGCAGGGGAAGGAAAATGCCCATTACTCCCAGGCCAAGAAACAAAAAACCGGCCAGTACAAAAAGCGTTTTTGAAAGTTTCATAGACACGATACCGGGCCTCCATCCGAAACCTTAGAATACCCCGGAGTTTTTTTTCTGTCAATGTTATAAAAAGCTTACATTTTCCGGAAAATTCCCTTGACACAATTTTGATAAAATGTAAATATAGGCTAACTTAGTTATATTTAGCTAAGTTTTAGCCGGACCGGGAGCCGAGTTATGAACAGAAGCACACCGTTTATGAGACGAATTACCCTGACCCTTTTTGTGGGAGGGCTTTTGTCCCTGGTTTCCGCCGCCGGGGACGAGGCGGGGGACGTACAGGAGCTTGAGGAGATCACCGTTACCGGTACCAGGACGGAAAAGCGCCTGAAGGACACGCCGGTAGTCACCGAGCTTATCACCCGGGAGGAGATCGAAAATTCGAGCGCCGCCACGGTAACGGAGGTCCTTGACGATTACGGCCTCATGTTTACCAGCAACGCTATGGGGGATTATATCCAGATGCAGGGAATGGGGGAGGGGAGGGTACTCTTCCTTGTGGACGGCAGGCGGGTAACGGGCAGGATCGCCCAGCGTCTGGACGGTGAAACCATGCCCCTTGGGAACGTGGAACGGATAGAAATAGTACGGGGACCCCAGTCGGCCCTCTACGGCTCCGACGGCATAGGCGGGGTTATCAATATCATTACCAAAAAACCCGGCGACAAGTTCAGCCTTTCCGCGGATCTGAGCAACAGCTTTCTTTTGGCCCACGACGATCCCGATACGGACTACAAACCGGATCCCTTTGACGATTTTGATCCGGTCCGCGAACAGCGTCTGAATATTCAGCTTGGTTTTCCCCTGGGGCCGACCCGGAACAGCCTGAGCCTGGACGGTTCGCGGGGGGCCTTTTACCTCAACGAAAGCGAGAACGTATCGCTGCTTCCCGAATACTACCGGGGCAAGGCGGGGCTGGATACGGC
>JAITQR010000079.1 GCA_031288815.1 Treponema sp. | reverse complement strand
TAGCATAGTAGTATGGTTTCTGCTGGATACCGGGAAACGGTTATTCCCGGTTCGCTTTTGGCCTAAACAAGGGATTCCAGCTTTTCCCGTACGGCGTCGTACTCCAGATTATCAATTTGTTCCCGGAGCCAGGGAATAAGATCTCCCCCCGATTCATATTCGCAGCCTTCAAGTTCCGCCATGACATCTTCCATTATGGCCGGCTTGAACCGTTTGCTGGCGTCGAGCATCTTTTCAAGCAAGGTTTTGTCGGGACTGGCGGCTTTCTGTTTTGGGGAACTGTCCTCCGCCAGGGATTCCAGCAGATTCCTTATATTCTCCATGGTTGTTTCAGCCTTCGATACGAAGGCGGCGTTTTTGGAATGTACCTTTTCGTAATCGCCGGCTTTGGCGGCCAACTCAAGCTCTTCCGCTTCCTTGCCTATTTCTTCGGCGCAGATGCCGTAGCTCGCGCCTTTGAGGCCGTGTACCGTTATGGCGTATTGGGGCAGGGTTTCCCGCGACAGGGAGCGGAGCTTTTCCAGCAGTTCCGGCGTATGGGTCAGATAGGACTGGAGGATCCGCAGGTATGTCTCTTCGGTTTCATACCGTTTCAGCCCCGCCCTTATATCTATGCCTTCCAGCTCCGCGTTCTTAAGCAGGCCGTCGGAAGCCCCGGCGCCGGCTTCTTTTGCGGCCTCCTGTTCCTGATCGGCCTTCCAGAGAGTCTCCTCGCTCTGTTTGTCCCGTACCCACTGGTTGAGGACCACGTCCAGCCGCATAATGTCGATGGGTTTCGCGATAAACGCGTTAAACCCCGATGAAAGGAACATCTCCTCATTTCCCGCCAGGGCGTTGGCGGTCAGGGCGATAATGGGCACGGTTTCGGCGTATTCCGTACCAATTTCATCGCGGATGATCCGGGCGGCCTCTATGCCGTCCATGCCGGGCATCATGTGATCCATGAATATCGCGTCGTATTTCACTTCCGCCTTGCGGATGCTTTCTATCGCTTCCGGACCGCTCTGGAGGCAGTCTATGGTAAGGCCGTAGGGCAGCATGAGTCCCTTGGCGACATCCAGGTTGGTGGCCACGTCGTCGACTACCAGCACTTTCCCGTAAGGCATGTAGGCCCGCACCAGGTTTTTGCCCCGGCTTTGCCGGGTTTCAATGAGCCGGAAGGATCTGAGGTTCTCGGCCACTTCCTTTCCGATGGGCCGTTCATCGACAATTCTCTGACGGACCTGCACGGTAAAGGTACTGCCCCAGCCGTATTCGCTTTCCACGCTGATAGTCCCGTTCATCATTTCCACGAGCCGCTTGGTGATGGAAAGCCCCAGCCCCGTACCCTCTATTTTGCGGTTTGCCTTGGTATCAAGCTGGCTGTACTCCGAAAAAAGTTTTCCTATGTCCTCTTTCTTAATGCCCTGGCCGGTATCATTTACGGTGAAGATCATAAGAACCTCGTCGCCCTTTTTTTCCCAGCGGATCTGCAGGGTAACCGTTCCCGCCTTGGTATATTTAAAGGCATTGGAGAGGATGTTGTTTAACACCTGCTTTACCCGCAGTTCGTCGCCGTAAAGCCGGGCCGGCAGGGTATCGTCGATGTTGAGTTTAAAGGTGATGGGCTTGGATCCGATACGCACGATGTTGAGCTGCACCGTGTCGTTGATGAGGCTTGGGGTGTCGTATTCCTCGGGGATAAGCTCAAAGTTGCCCGCCTCGATTTTGGAAATATCCAGAATATCGTTGATGATCCCCAGCAGGGTTGAACCGGAATTGTATATCTTTTCCAGATCCACGTAGGTATCCTCCGGCAGATCTTTTTGCAGTTGGATCTCCGAAAGGCCGATAATCGCGTTCAGGGGGGTGCGGATCTCGTGGCTCATGGTCGCGAGGAAGGAGCTTTTCGCTTTCGACGCCTCTTCCGCCGCTTTCTTGGCCTGGAGGGTTTCGGTAACATCGTGGAACAGGATCATGACGCCTTCCACCTTGCCCGTTTTATCCCGCATGGCGGTAGTATTGGTGGTATAGATCCGCAGTTCGCCGCTGCCGTCAATATCCAGCATTTCTTCCGATTCTATGGTTCCCTGTTCTTCCATAGCCCGGCCTATATAGAATTCGGCGTGTTCCGAAAATACCTGGTTGTTGAAACGCTTAAAAACCTCGGAAAAATGCAGCCCGTTGATCAGGCCGAAATTTTGAATCCCCGCTATTATAAGAAAGGTATCCGTACAGTAGGCGAACCGCCCTTCGCCGTCCAGCAGTATGATGATGTTGGAACTGTTTTCCAGCATCATGTTCATGAATTTTTCCTGTTTGGTCTGTTCCTCTTTCAGCTTTATGGCAAGCCCGTCCCGGATAGCGGATAGTTTCTCAAACCGCATCATCGTATTTCGCTGAACGGCAAATTGACGGACTAGTTTTTTTATCTGGAGCTGCAAGGCGGCGTTTTCTTCTTTTAGGGCCTGCGCATTTTCCGTTATTACCGTTTCTGTCATTATAACCCCTTACAGGACGCAGATGATCAGGGAATCATTTTGCAAGTGGTTAACCACCCTGCCGTCGCCGAGCCGGGAGGGAAATATCTCGCCTCCGGAATACACAAAATGGTAGGGCGTGTCCCCCAGACACTCTTTCGCCTTTTCATGCTCCGCCATGGGCTGCATACCCAGCGCCCAGTTGCGGCCCGCGCAGGAATACATCAGTATCCCCCGGCCTTTGGCCGTCCCCAGGGCTTCCATTACCTTTCTTTCGGTGGAGTTTATCACGTCCTCAAAGGCCATAGTAGCCAGGGCAATGGTGGAATTAAGCGGAACGGCCCCGCAGAGAACCAGGGCGCCTTCCTCTCCGGCGGCGCCTATAGTGGCCCGGATCAGCATGGAACCGTCTTCCAGGTAAATGATAAAGGGCATGGACGGCAGGCCCGACACATCGCCGCCTTTAACAACGCCTATGGATTCAAGGTACCGTATGGCGGGCATATTGTTTATAGTCTCGAGAATATTGCGTTTTACCCCGGTTATGACGGCCTTCTGTTTGAGAATGTTTTCCTCATTGACGGAAACGCTTAAAAATTCAGGGGCCGCGTTGCCCACCAGGACGGCCAGCGCCATGGAGGCCACATAGAATTCGCCGTTGTAAAACGTATAGCTCCTGCTGAAATCCGGCTCGTTGGAAATTGCCAGGGTACCGAAAGCGGGGATGTTTCCGGAAAGGGCGTCGAGCTTTTCGATAAATTCATCCCCTCCCACACTGGGCAGGAACGGAATAAAGGGCATCAGCATGACAGGTTTCTCGGAAAGTCCCGCGATGGTTCTGTCATAAAGTTCCGTCAGGGGAACCTCGACGGAATCGGTAATGGGCGCGGAAACGCCGCATATAAACCGCACGTCGTCGCTGGTCAGCACGGTTATCGAAAGCCCCGTCTGGCTGATGCCGGATGAAGACGAAGCGCTTATGGTGGTGGAACCTACGCTGTCAAAGGGAAGCCTTTCGGAAAGGGCCTTAACGACCCCGCTCTCCACAAAATCATTGAAGCAGTGTATAATTCCCAGGGAATTCTTAAGCAGCTTTTTATCCAGATCCAGTTGGTCCAGAATTTCCCGCACCGCCAGATCCACGACATCGATTTCCTCCGTAAACGCGGTAAGAACTTTCAACATGTTCTTTCCTCCTTGATCTTTTTCGCCGTAGCGGCTAATTCCTCATGGATAGCCTCAAAGGCGTTTACTACCCGTTGGTCAAAGTTTTTTCCTTTTCCCTCGACAATGATGAGGCAGGCTTCCGCGTGGCTCATGCCCCGGCGGTATACCCGGTCATCCACCAGGGCGTCGTACACATCCGCCACCGACATAATACGGCCGCAGAGGGGAATCGCGTCCCCCTTAAGTCCCCGGGGATAACCCCTTCCATCATACCGTTCATGGTGAGAAGCGGCAATCTGTTTCGCGTAATGAAGGTACTGCTGGGTCGGGGTACGGACCAGCATGTTTTTAAGGATCTCCTCGCCGATGATGGTATGCTGTTTCATAATGGCAAACTCCTCGTCGTCAAGCCGGTCAGGCTTAAGGAGCACCCGGTCGCTTACGGCGATTTTTCCAATGTCGTGGAAAGGCGCCGCCCGCACCATCATGTCCAGATCCGTGGGGTTAAGCTCGTCGGTAAAAAGCCCCATTTCCATAAGCTTGCGGCCAATCATCCCCACGTACCTGGATGTCCGGGCCACATGTTCGCCGGTATTCTCGTCCCGGCACTCGATAAGTTCCGCGAAAGACAGGGCGACACTGTCCGACATCTTCGCCACCGTAGTTTCCAAATGGGACTGGTAGGAAGAAAATTTCAGGTGCAGTTCTATCCGGTGTACAAGAATGCTTTTCTCCACCGGCTTGGTAATAAAATCCCTGGCCCCCGACTGAAGCCCCCGGACTTCGGTTTCGGTATCGTGGTTGCCGGTAAGGAAAATAACCGGGATGCTTCCCAGATAGCGGTTCAGCCTGAGCCGTTTCAGGGTCTCAAAGCCGTCCATGCCGGGCATTTCAATATCCAGAAGGATAAGGTCCGGTTTCTCCCGCATACAGATCTGCAGGGCCAAGGCGCCTGATTTGGCAAGCGAAACCTCGTAGCTTCCCCCAAGCTGGGCGCCAATCTGTTTAAGACTGGACAGATTGTCGTCTACCACCAGTATTTTCGCGGGAGGCTTCTTATCCATGACGCAGGTTCTTTCCTTTTATTTTTACCAGAGGCTCCACGGATACTTTAAGACGGGCAAACCGATCCTTTACCGTTTCAAAGACTTCCACAATCCGGGGATCAAACCAGACGCCCTTTCCCTCAAGAATTACCGCGCAGGCTTCCTCGTGGCTCAAGGCCTTCCGGTAAACCCGGTCGGTAATACAGCCGTCATAGACGTTCGCCACGGTCATGATCCGGGCGCAAAGGGGAATGGTATCCCCGGCAAGCCCGTGGGGGTAGCCCGTGCCGTCGTATTTTTCGTGGTGGCTTTCGGCAATCAGTTTCGCGAATTTGAGGTAATGCTGTTCCGGGGTACGCCGGTAAATAGCGTCAAGGAACCGCGCGCCAATCAGGGTATGCTTTTTAACCTCTTCGTATTCTTCCTTGGTAAGCGCCCCTTCCTTGAGAAGCAGCGTGTCGCTGACGCCGATCTTGCCGACATCGTGAAACGGGGCCGCCCGGATTATCATGTCCAGATCCGCCTCGTTAAGCTCATCCGCGAAGGCTCCCCCCTTCAGCAGTTCCCGGCCCAGGATCTCCACATATTTGCCGGTCCGCAGCACGTGAGTCCCCGCGTTGTCGTCCTTACATTCCACAAGCTCGGCAAATGAGGTAACGATGCTGTTTTCCAACTCCCTGACGGTATTTTCAAGGGAACTCTGATAGGCGGCGTACTGGAGATGGAGCTCCAGCCGGTGAAACAGGATGTCCTTGTTGGCCGGCTTGGCAATAAAATCCATGGCTCCCGATTCAAGGGCCCTTATTTCGGTAGCCGCGTCATGGTTACCGGTAAGAAAAATAACCGGGATCTGATTGAGCGCCGGATCTTCCTTGAGCCTGGCTATGGTCTGGAAGCCGTCCATTTCCGGCATCTCCACATCCAGGAGGATAATATCGGGCCTTTCCCCCCTGCATATCTGCAAGGCCATGGCGCCGGATTTGGCCAGGGAAATCTCGTAATGGGAACCAAGCTGCGCGCCAATCTGTTTGAGACTTGCCAGATTGTCATCCACGACTAATATTTGTTTTGCCATAACCCCGAACTATTTCAATAGTTGCCAAATTTATCATGTATTACCGTAATTTGCAAGGAATACGCTAAAAAAGGAGCCGGCGGCTGCCCGGTCTTTCCCGGATTTTCCCCCGGAGGCCCGGTTTACCGCCGCGCCGCGGGCGTGGCTTGCGAGCCCTCCGGCGCCGGGGCTCTCGCTGGACGAGGCCCCTCCTGGTCCCCCAGAGGCAATCGTCACTCAGCGCGGTATCACCTCACCGCTTTTTCGCGGTTTCCAGGGCCTCCTCCACGGCTTCCCTGAACTGGCCGTACGCGATAGTAGCCCCGCTTACCGCTTCAACGTCTTTCAGGTTCCCTGTCCGGCTTAAATCCAGGGCGTATTTTTCCATGGCTCTTACGGCGAGCTGGGCTTTGTCGTAGTAGGATCGGTTGGAGATTTCCCCGTTGATCTTCCCGTAATGTTCATCCTTGACGGTTCCGTCTTTCTGCCGGGTAACAAAGCGGCAGTCCGTAATTGTTCCTCCCCCGATGATAAGGCTCACTTCCCCGAAGGCGCCGTCGTCATCGGGACCGCTTTTTCCGGCGTAGGTTCCGTCCCGGTAGCCGGGGTCCCCGCAGCCGGCGGCAAAGAAGACCGGCGAGAACAGGCAAAGAAAAAAGAGGACACGGTTCGGAAATTCAGTCATGGGGCGCTTCCTTGTTTTCCACAATCCGGGCAATCCTGCCATGCTCCAGCACCACCGTCCTTTCCGCGTCTTCGGCGACTTCCGGATCGTGGGTTACCACGATAATGGTACTGCCTTCGGCGTGGAGTTTCTTAAAAATGGCAATGACAATATTCTCGTTGGCCTCGTCCAGGTTCCCCGTGGGTTCGTCCGCCAGGATCAGCTTGGGGTAATTGATCAGCGCCCGGGCGATACAGACCCGCTGCTGTTCCCCCCCGGAAAGCTGGCTGGGCAGATGCTTCGCCCGGTCGGCGAG